>CAYTQE010000085.1:0-3252 GCA_964439985.1 uncultured Muribaculaceae bacterium
AATAATTATTTAAAACAAATATTTAATCTTCCTTTAAAATATTTGCAGTTAAAAATGCCTGGTGACTTTATTAACCGAATTAATGATTTAGATAATGTTAAAAATATATTTTCTAAAACAATATTAGATATTATGATTAATAGTTTATTATTTATATTTAGCTTAATATTATTATTTATTATTGAGTTTAAATTAACTTTTTGTTTGTTGATTATAACAATTATTTATATTATATTTTTATACTATATAAATAAAAACGTTTATAAAAAAATAATACTAAATGTTGAAAGTGAAAATATATTAATAGATAGAATTATAGAATATTTAAATAAAATAATTACTATTAAAACTAATAAATCTTTATATTTTCAAGCTCAATTAAATAACTTAGTAGAAGATTCTAATGATAAGAAATTAAACCTAGAAAAATCAATTAATATTTTTAATTTAATAAGTACTTCTTTAGAAGAATTAATGATAATTATAATTTTGATTTATTATTATCATTTTAAATTAGATATTAGTTTTCTATTACTTTATATAACTATATATAGTTATAATTTAGAATCTATAAAATATTATATTCAGTTGTTTCCTACTATAATGTATTTTAAAGATGTTATTCACCGAATTAAAAGTGTTTATGATCTAGATAATGAAAGTACTAAAATAGAATATAGTCAAGATATAATTCTTCAAAATGTATCTTATAGTTATGATAATATAACACCAATAATTAGTAACTTTAATCTAAAAATAAAATCTGGAAATAAAGTATTAATAAATGGAAATAATGGCAGTGGAAAAAGTACTTTATTAAATATTATTTATGGAAGTATCAATGACTATAAAGGTAAAATATATCATAACTCTAAAATAAATTATATTCATCAAAGTTCAGAATTAATCACTGGAACTATTTTAGAAAATATAATTTTAAATCAAAAATATGATCAAAAGAAACTTTCTAAAATAATCAAAATATTATTATTAGATGATTTAATTAATAATAAATTAAAAGGATATAATTTCAATGTTTTATCATTAGCTAATTTAAGTGGTGGAGAAAAACAAAAAATTATATTAGCTAGAGGACTATATCAAGATTTTGGTATTTTACTTCTAGATGAATCTTTAAATGAAATAGCAAAAAATGACCGAAAAATAATATTAAATAATATATTTAATGTATATAAAGATAAAACTATAATTTATATTAGTCATTATGATGATAAAATTAAGTTCGACCAAATAATAAATTTAACTGCTAGAAAGGATCAATATGTTGACAGATAAAGAAATGTTAAACATAGAAGGAGGTAAAGTATCTTGGGGATTAATTGGTTTAATAGGTGGTTTAATAACCCTTATTACAGGAATTTTTGATGGATATTTAAGACCTCTTCGTTGTAATTAAAATGATATTAAATACAAATCAAATGCTAACCATATATGGAGGAGCAACCATTTCTGGAACTCTATTAAATGCTATTGCTAAGCTTATTACAACTATATTTGATGTAGGTAGAGCAATAGGTTCAGCAATTAATATGAGCAGAACCGGACGAAAATGTTAGTTTCAAAAATAACAAATTAATGTTATACTTAAATCGGGTGTTTTATGAATAATAAACTTCGTAAAGTATTAAAAAAAATTGAAGAAAATGGCTTTGAAGCATATATAGTCGGTGGTTATGTTAGAGACCACATTTTAGGTATAGAATCAACTGATATAGATATATGTACAAACGCTAAACCAAAAGATATTATTAAAATATTTAAAGTTACTACTAAACCAGAATATGGTTCAATTTCTTTAAATGATGGAAAATATGTATTTGACATAACAACTTATCGTAGTGAATCACATTACCAAAATCGTAAACCACAAAAAGTAGAATATATCGATAATTTAATTGTTGATATTAAAAGAAGAGACTTTACTATAAATTCTCTTTGTATGAATTCTAATGGCCAAATAATTGACTTATTAAATGGCCGTGAGGATATTAATAATAAAATAGTAAGAGTAATAGGCGACTTAAACCAAAAATTAACAGAAGATCCACTAAGAATCTTAAGAGCTATTAGATTTTCAATAGTTTTAAATTTTGATTTAGATCCAGAAATAATAGAATTTATTAAAAATAATAAATATTTATTAGATAAGTTAAGTTATACAAAAAAAGAAGAAGAATTAAATAAAATATTTTCATCAAAAAATGTCGAAAGTGGTCTTAAATTATTACGTGATTTAGACTTACTAGCGGTTTTAGGCCTTAATTATTATAAAGTAGTTCCAGTGCCTGATATATTAGGCATCTGGGCTCAAATAGATTTTGATCAAAGATATCCTTTTACAAAGAGTAGTTTAGAAGTAATTAATCAAATTAGAAAAATAATAAAAAAAACTAAGATTGACAAAATCACTTTATATGAAAACAGTTTATATGTTTTAATTGTCGCTGGAGAAATAATCGGTTATAATCGCAAAGAAATAACTAAAATGCATGCTGAATTACCAATAAAAAGTGTTAAAGATTTAAAAATTTCTACTAAGGACATATTAAAAATTTTAGAAATAGAACCATCTTGTAAATTAAAAGAAATCTATGAAGATTTAGTATTTAAAGTAATAAACTTAGAACTTAAAAATAATAGTTCAGTTTTAAGAAAATATATAATAAATAAATGGAAGTGATCAAATGAGTAATACTATATTAGAAGGTTTAGTTAAAGAAAAACATTATTATTTTAAAAAACATTTATTTAAAGTTGCCCTTAATAATAAATTTGAATTAGCAGAATTTTTATTATTAATATATTTTCTTAATCAAGATAAACCAGCTTTTGATATTCATAAAATAAAAAAAGAAACTTCACTTGAAGATAAAGATATAATGAGTAGTTTTTCATCATTAACATCAAAAGGATTAATAGCGGTTAATATAGTTAAAGGATCTGATGGCAAAATTAATGAAGTGTTAGATCTTAGTAATGTATATCGAGAAATGGTAAGTGATATTAGCTCAGATATCAAATCTACTACAACTGAAAATATCTTTACTATTTTTGAAAAAGAATTTGGTCGAACATTAAGTCCAATTGAATTTGAAATAATTAATGCTTGGTTAAAAGCAGGAACTTCTGAAGAGTTAATAATAGCAGCTTTAAAAGAAGCTACTTATAATGGTGTTAGTAATTTAAGATATATTGATAAAATTATCTATGAATGGGGTAAAAAAGGATTTA
>CAYTQE010000086.1:0-3151 GCA_964439985.1 uncultured Muribaculaceae bacterium
AGGTCGGAACAAGCCTTCATGTTCCGGCCTTCGTCGGTCTGCTGATTGAAGAGGCGGCAGACCGCCTGAATGGGTTCCGGTTGTCCCTTGCAGCTGGATCGCACCAGGTCGAGCAGTGTTTTGACCTCGGTGTGGTTGGCGATGACCTGGCCGTCGCCAGAGATATAGATCAGGTAGTAAGGATGCAGCCGGTTCTGCTGATTGATGTTGACCTCATGATTGCGGTTGCGCAGGGCAAAGATGACCCCGGGGTGCAATCCCATTGCGGGCCTGGCTGGGACAACCGCATGCATGCCATTAGGCACGTTGGCAAGGTCGCCATTGGTTTTGACATAGTTCAGCAGATCCATCCGGAAGTCGTTCAGGCCGAGATCGGTGATGGAAACACCCGTTTTAAGGTCTTCCAGTTCGATCACCTCTTCCTGCAAGCGCCGGAGTTGCTCCTTTCGATACGAAATCTCGCTGCTTTTTGCCGTGAGGACGTTGTCGTCGCCGGTGGCCGTCACGTCGGCAATGACCATCCGGTTTTCAACCCGTTCCTTGAGATTGATGTATTCATCCAGAGAAATGTCGGGCCAATAGTTCACCAGCTGGATGGTCTTGTTGATGGAGCCGATGCGGTCGATCCGACCGAATCGCTGAATGATGCGAACCGGATTCCAGTGGATGTCATAGTTGACCAGGTAATCGCAGTCCTGAAGGTTCTGCCCCTCGGAGATACAGTCGGTGCCAATCAGCAGGTCCAATTCGGCCGGTTCATTTGGCAACACCTGAGCCTTCTCCTTGGCGCGAGGAGAAAAAAGCGTCAACAGCGACTGAAAATCATAATTTTTTCTGAGGGTTGATTTCGGCGTATCCTTGCCGGTTACTTTTCCGGTGTGCAGCCTCTGCGTTGCCAGTAGGGTATCCGCCAGGTTGTTGTAGAGGTAATTCGCCGTATCGGCAAAGGCAGTGAAAACAAGGACTTTTCTATTGCCGTCATTGATAGGGTTTTCAATTTTGCTGAGAATCAGGGCCTTGAGGTGTTGCAGCTTGGCGTCGTCCTCGGGTGTGACTTTTGCCATGGACTCCAGCAAGGCGTTAATGACTTCCAGATCAACCTTCAGATCGTGTTCCCACGAAGGAAGATCCATGTCCGCAAGGTTTATCTTCACCTTGCCGCCGATTTCGGCGTCATCCGGAACCGGGATATCGTCCTCTTCGGCTTCGAGGTTTGCCAGGCTATCGGTCCAGTCAGAGACACTGCCAGCATCGCCTGCAACCCTGAATGAATCGATTTTGCTCAGGGTGCGGGCATGGTTGTCATGCAGGCTTTTCAGGGTGAGCCGAAAAGCCTCAACCGAGCTTTCCAGACGCTTGAGCAGATTGGTCGTCATCAATGCCTGCAGGCTTCGCTCGCGGTCCGCCTGCTTCAGCTTCCCTTTGCCGCCTTCCACCTGCGTGTCGTACAGGTCTTCATATTTTTTGAGCCGACTGGGCAGGATGTAGCTGATCGGGGCATAAACGGCGAGTTTGAGCAGCGAGAGCTGTTCAAAGATCTCGTTAAAGCTCATGACATCCGTGCGCCCGGTCAGTGGCGAATGGAATGACAGCGGTTTGCGGCGCTCGGGAAACTGGCCTATGTCACTGGTGTCGTAGAAGGTCTGGATGTGCTTGCGCGAACGGGCAATGGTGACGCTGTCAAGCAGTTCAAAGAAGTCAAAATCAAGGGAATCCAGAATAGCCCGCGCCGTGCGATCCTCGGGTGCCAATTTTGACCACTGGTTGAAGACCGTTTGGGCATTGCGGAAGATTTCTTCCACCGATCTGCCCGTGCGCAGCTTCTTGCTGAGATTTTCAGAGTCGCCTTCGTAAGCCAGCGCGAGTTGGTTGCGCAGATCATTGAAGCGGTTATTGACCGGGGTGGCGGACAGCATCAGAACCTTGGTTTTAACGCCCTGGCGGACGACCTGGTTCATCAGTTTCTGATAGCGGGTTTCCCGGTCCTTGACGGCATCGTTGTTGCGGAAATTATGCGATTCATCGATGACGACCAGATCGTAATTGCCCCAGTTAACGCGGTTCAGAGGAATGCCGAACGACTCTCCCGAGGTGCGGGACAGGTCGGTGTGGCACAGAACGTCATAATTGAAGCGATCCCTGGAGAAGATGTTGGTCGTCAGGTTGCTGTTGTAATTCAGCCAGTTGTCCGCAAGTTTCTTGGGGCACAGAACAAGCACCGAACGGTTGCGCAGTTCGTAATATTTCACAACGGCCAGAGCCGTGAATGTTTTACCAAGCCCCACGCTGTCGGCCAGGATGCAGCCGTTGTAGGTTTCCAGCTTGTTGATAATGCCTATGGCGGCATCACGCTGAAAATTGAAAAGCTTGTTCCAGACCAGCGTATCCTGATAACCCGTGCGGTCGTTGGGCAGGACGTCTTCGTCGATATCATCGAGAAAATCACTGAAAATGTTGTAGAGCATCAGGAAATAGATGCGCTCGGGTGAATTTTCCTGATAGACCGACGCGATATGATCACAGATCGCGGTGGTCACATCTTCAAGTTTTGTCGGGTCACTCCAGATCTGGTCAAAAAGCTGAAGGTATGTCGATGTGAAAGCCGTCTCGTCTACCCGGTTGACGATGTTGGAAACGGCATCACCCTGCTGATATCCCAGATCCACGGCGGTGAAACCGTGCAAAGGCATATATGCCGCTTCCAGCGAAGGCCCCTGAATGCAGGCAAACTGCTGCATCGGGGATTTGGTTTTGTTGGAGCGGAATCTGGCTTTGCGGCGCATCCATTCGGCACACTCGCGGGCAATGGCACGCTGGGTGAGCTTATTGCGAAGCTGGATTTCAAATTCGGAGCCGTAGAGGCTGCGTTCCCGGTTGGCCTTGGGGATAAAAAACTCTCGGCGTTCTTTTCTGAGTTTGTCGGTGACTTCGTTGGGGACGAATGTTGGTGCTGTGAAGATGAATTCCAACGACTCAATCTTTGCGAGCTCGGACTTTAAAGCTTCATAGGCATAAATCGAAAAGCACGATGCCGCGATCTTCAATTTGGCCTTGGGGTGGATGGAAGCCTTCAGATCGTCGCCCAGCAAAGAATTGATGTTGTCGATGATCTTCATTCGTCAGAACCCTTCTTGTTGCGGTCTGCCGCGCC
>CAYTQE010000087.1:0-3138 GCA_964439985.1 uncultured Muribaculaceae bacterium
TTTTTCTAATGAATTTTTTACTGCTTCTTCTGAACCTCTAACATCACATTTTAAGACAACATTTATTTCTTTGATTCCACATTTTATTTTTTCAAATAAATCCTCAAAGGTCATAGCTGATCTTTGACATATATTTTCTCTTGCTAGAGCACATCTTTTTTCAGCTACTTCACGAGCATTTTTTTCAGTTTCAAATGCCATAAATTTACATCCTGTTGCTGGGTTTCCATTTAAACCAGTTATCTCTACTGGTGTAGAAGGTCCAGCTTCAACTATATCTTTTCCTTGATCATTTCTTAATGTTCTTACTTTTCCATAAGTTGTTCCTACAACGATTGGATCACCTAATCTTAGGGTTCCATTTTGAATTAGGATAGTTGCAACTCCACCGATATTTTTATCAATACGTGATTCAATTACTGAACCTATTGCATAGCGGTGAGAATTTGCTTTTAATTCTGAAACTTCTGCTATTACTAAAATAGTTTCAAGTAATTTATCTATTCCTTCTCCAGTAACAGCACTTATATTTACAAAAGGAATACTTCCACCCCATTCTTCTGGAGCTAAATTAAGTGCAGCCATTTCTTCCATTATTCTAGTTGGATTAGCATCTAGCTTATCTATTTTATTTATCGCTACTACTATTGGTACATCTGCTGATAAAGCATGATCTATTGCTTCTTTTGTTTGCGGCATAACTCCATCATCTGCTGCTACTATTATAATAACGATATCAGTAACACTAGCACCTCTTGCTCGCATTTCTGTAAATGCAGCATGGCCTGGTGTATCAATAAATGTTATTTTTTCATTATTATATTTTGTTTGATAAGCACCAATTCCTTGAGTTATTCCTCCTGCTTCACCTGATGCAACACTTGAATTTCTTATGTAATCTAGTAGTGAAGTTTTACCATGATCAACATGACCCATTACTGTTACTACTGGAGGTCTTTTTGTTAAATCTTCTTCACTATCAATTATTTCATATTCTTCAAAATTAGATATGTCTTGGCTTTCTTCTTTTTTTAATACTTTATTATAATCAATTACTAGAATTTCTGCTGTTTCAAAATCAAGTGCTTGATTTTGATTAAGCATTAATCCTAAACCTATTAATTTTTTAATAATATCTGCACTATTAACATTTAAAGCATCAGCAAATTCTCCAACCGTTATTCCATCTTTATAAACAATAATATTATCTGAATCTATATTTTCATTAGATTGTAATTTTGCTTTGTTTTTGTACATCGCTTTTTTCTTATCTTTATATTCGATTTTATCTTTGGAAATATTTTTCTTTTTTAATTTTTGTTTTTTCTCACTATTATGTTCTTTAATAAAATTAGATTCACTAAGAATTTCTTCAACAGCGCTATCTAAAACTTCTTCATCTTCATGGGAAGTGTCTGTATCTGTACTTATTAAATTCATTGAGTTATCTAAAACAATAATATCATCTTCTTCTAAGATATCATTTGCTTTTGTTTTCTTAATTCCTAACTCTTTACATTTATTAAGTACTTCTTGAACAGTATAACCCATTTCAGTTGCATATTCTTGTATACTCATTTAAGAGCACCACCTTTCTTATTTAAATTAACTTTATTAATTCTTCGTATATTTCATCATTTACTTCTGTTTCAAAAACGCTATTTAATATTTTACGCTTTTGAGCAGTTTTTATAACTTCTAGGTCTTTTTTTAAATAGCAACCTTTACCATTTAATTTACCTGTTAAATCTATTTTTATCTGATTTTCATTATTTACTATTCTAATTAAATCATATTTAGGTAATTTTTCTTTTGAGACAATACACATTCTCATTGGTATTTTTTTCACTAATCAACATTTCCTTCTTCAATTATTTGATTTAAAGTTTTAACTGTAATATGGAATTTAGTAAGTCGACTAGCTAGTTTAATATTTATTCCTTTTTTACCTATAGCTAAAGGTAGATTATCTTCATCAACAATAGCTAAAGCTTCTCTTTTTTTAGTATCATCTAAGATATTTACGATAACACCTTTAGCTGGTGATAATGCATTAGTAATAAACTCACTATTATCTTCACTATATAAAATTAAATCTATTTTTTCTCCATTTAATTCTTTTAATATATTTGAAATTCTTGAGCCTCGTTCACCAATACAAGTACCTATTGGATCTATTCTTTCATTTAAGGAATAGACTGCGACTTTACTTCTGTTTCCAGCATCTCTTGCTACTCCAAATAATTGGATCTCACCTGATGCTAATTCTGGTATTTCTGATTCAAATAATCTTCTAACAAAACCATTATGTTTTCTTGAGCATAATATTAAAGGTCCTTTAGGTGTTGATTCTATCTTTTGTAAGTATACTTTAATTGATGAACCCATTTTAACTTCTTCTCCAGGAATCATTTCTGTTTTAGGTAAAATACCTCTTGTTCTTCCTAGGTCGATATAATAGTTATTATTATCTTCCATAGCAAGAAGTCCAAGCATTAATTCATCTTGTTTATTAGAGAATTCATCTATGATGCTTTCTCTTTCTGCTTCTCTTATTTTCTGAGTTAATACTTGTTTTGCAGTTGATGCTGCAACTCTACCGAAATCTTTTGGAGTAACTTCTTCTTCAATAGTTTCTCCTACTTTTATATTAGGTACTAACTTCCTAGCATCTTCTAGTAAGATTTGAGCATCTTCATTTATTTCAGGTTCTTCATATGAAATATTTCCTTCTTCGTCAACTATTTCATCACCTTCAATATATTCATCTACTACTACTAGATATGAATAAACTTTTATTTCTCCTGTAGTTCTGTTGATGTCTACTTTAACATTTGTTTTAGAATTAAAGTTTCTTTTATATGCAGTCATTAATGCTTGTTGCATTCCTTCAAAAACTACATCCTCATTTATATCTTTTTCTTCTACTATATTTTTTACTGCTTTGATAAATTCTTTTGTATCCATTTTTATTTACCTCTTTCTTTACTAGAAATATCTAAAATATATTCTTCATTTATTAAATCATACTCATCGATGATCGGATTTATTATTTTAGTAGCTTCTACTATAGTATCTAAGTCTATACCACCAGCTTTATCTAGTGTTATTTTTAAGAAGTTATACTTGTTTTCAGTA
>CAYTQE010000088.1:0-3133 GCA_964439985.1 uncultured Muribaculaceae bacterium
GATTATAAAATATATTATAAAAAAGCAAATTGGATAGTTCTGATTTGCTTTTTATTATTAGGGCTTGTCCTAATCCCAGGAATAGGTACAATAAGAAATGGATCCAGAAGCTGGTTTGGAATTGGTTCTTTTGGTATTCAGCCAAGTGAATTTGCTAAAATCGGCTTGATTATCTTTGTTGCTAAATATTTATGTAATAATGAAAAAGAAATGATTAATTTTAAAAAAGGTGCACTACCAATTTTAATTGTTATATTTATCTTTTTTGTTCTTATAATGCTTGAACCAGATTTTGGAACTGGCATGGTAATAGTAGGAACCCTTATTGGGATGTTATTCGTATCTAATATCAAACTAAATTTCTTTGCTTATGCAGGTGTAACTGGACTACTCGGAATAGTTGGACTAATAATAGCAGCTCCATATAGAATTGCGAGAATAGTATCATATTTAAATCCCTGGAGTGATCCCTTAGGATCAGACTTTCAAATAATTCAAAGTTTATATGCAATTGGACCAGGTGGTTTATTTGGATTAGGATTTGGTAATTCAATTCAGAAACACTTTTATTTGCCAGAACCTCAAACAGATTTTATCTTTGCTATTATCAGTGAAGAATTTGGGTTTCTGGGAATTATTATTTTGGCAACTTTATATTTAACATTATTTTATATTGTATTAAAAATAAGTATTAACTCAAGTAATTTATTTGCAAAATATTTATCATTTGGTTTAATCTTTGGGATAATCCTTCAAACAGTACTTAATATAAGTGTTGTAATAGGCCTTGTTCCTGTTACTGGCGTAACACTTCCATTCTTTTCATACGGTGGTTCATCTTTACTTGTATCCTTAGCAAGCATTGGAATAATACTAAATGTTTCAAATGAAGTTAATTAAAACTAGTAATTAATAAAAGTGACTTTGCACAAAGTAATTTATTTGATATAAAGTAATTTTATTAACTATACACAATTTTCTAGATAGTATCTGGAGAACAGAATTAATTCTATAGAAGTATTATGCAAGTTATTACGCTGTACTGTAATAACTACAATATAATAAAAAGTTATTACGCTGTACTGTAATAACTTTACAAAATGATTATTAATTGATATAATCTTTATAGGAGATGATTTTATGATTAAAAGAGAGTTATATTTAAAAAGAATTAGGGGTTTTTATAAAGAAACATCTTTAATCAAAATAATTTATGGATTAAGAAGATCTGGAAAATCAGTTATTTTAACACAAATAATAGAGGAATTAAAAGAACAAGGGGTAAACGATGAGCAAATAATTTATATAAATTTTGAATCATTAGATTATAGTAATCTAACTGATGCTAAGTCTTTAGATACTTACATAAAAGACTTAACAAAGACTAAAAAGATATATTATATATTTTTAGATGAAGTTCAGAAAGTTATTGACTTTGAAAAAGCAATTAATTCTTTGAGAATAGAAAACCAATATAGTATTTTTGTTACCGGTTCTAATAGTAAAATGACATATATGGAATTATCAACCGACTTAACAGGAAGATATGTCAGTTTCAAAGTTAATCCGCTAACTTTCAAAGAAATAATAGAGTTAACAAAAACAGCTAATGAAAATTATGAAAATTTAATTTTAGATATATTCGAGTGGGGGAGTTTACCACAAAGATTTTATTATAATGATACTACTATGAAAACAAATTATATATCTAATGTATATGATTCTATAGTATTAAAAGATGTTGTTGAAAGACTTGGAATAAAAGATATAACAACTTTTAATAAAATATTTCAGTATCTTTTAGAAATTGAAGGTAAAGAATTTTCTTCAACAAACATCATAAAATTTTTAGCTAATGAAAATATAGAAATATCTAATTCGACTTTATATAATTACTTAGAAGCTTTATGTTCAACTTTTTTACTTAACAAAGTGTATAGATATGATGTTGATGGTAAAAACATTCTTAAAACATTAAATAAATATTATGTTTCTGATTTAGGAATAAAAAAAATTAAAAGTAATATAAAGATTGAAAATTATTCTACTAGCTTAGAGAATTTAATTTATAATGATTTAATAGCCAAAGGATATGAAGTTTATATTGGTAAGACAAAAAAAGGTGAAGTTGATTTCGTTGTTACAAAAAATAAAGAATTAAAATATATTCAAGTTTCTTATAAGTTAGCTAATAACAAAAAAACAATAGAAAGAGAATTTGGTGCTTATGATGTCATAAATGATAATCATGCTAAATATGTAATATCCTTAGATAAAGAAGATTATTCTAGAAATGGAATTAAACATCTTAACGCAATTGATTTTTTAATGAATGATGAGTTTTAATTATTATTAATTTTGTTAATGAAAGAGTAGGTTAAACTATTCTTTTTTTGGTTCATACTTGAATAAATTATAAATAATTTGTAATAAAATAAATCACTAAAATACTCTATAATGGATGTAATGGTGATATATATGAATTTAAGTAATCATTGGTTTTATTGATTATCTTGATTAAAACTTATATAATAATACAGAAATAAGATATGTATTTAAAAATAATTAAAAACGACATTAGAAGAAAAGAAATGGGATTCATATTTAAAATGCCAACCATGTTAAGTAATTTAAACATATTGGACAATATAATATTACCAACTTTAAAAGATAATAAAAATCACAATGAAGTGATTTTAAAAGCTAAAGAATTAATGCTTAAAACAGAAATTAATGATTTAGAAAAAAGAGATATAACTGAAGTATCCAGTGGTCAATTACAAAGAGCAGGTATTGCAGATCCTTAATGAGCAATCCTAAAATAATATTTGGGGATGAACCAACAGGAGCTCTTAACTCAAAAGTAGCTGATTCAATAATGGATTTATTAACTAAAATAAACGAGGAAAACACAGCAATTATGCTTGTAACTCATGATGCTAAAGTAGTGCCAGAGCCGACAGAGTTCTTATTATGAAAGATGATAATATAATTGAAGAAATTAAATTTGCTAAATATAATCTGAGAGATATCGAAGAAAGAACAGAAAAAATAATTCAAGTAATGCTTCAACAATATTATTTTTTGTGTAGATAAAGGTTAGTTAATATGAAATATAGTGTAAAAAGTAAGA
>CAYTQE010000089.1:0-2540 GCA_964439985.1 uncultured Muribaculaceae bacterium
AAACCATAAATTTTGTTTATTAATCATCTTAAATCCTCCATTTATATATTATATTTATCTTTTATATTATTATTACTAAATTATATAAATAAACTTATCGCATATATAACTATTTTAATAAATATTTTAAACATTTAATAACCTCCTATATATCTCACTTAGAGAGAAGTTCTCTCATTATTATTTATTATAAGAAAAATAATATTTCCTTTTTCTAGATTTTTTATGTTCTATTTGTTAAAATGGTTTTGGTGATTATTATGCTAGACTTAATTTTAACATTTATGATATTTGCAATTATTGGTTATGTAGCTGAAGTATCATATGTTTATATAAATAGAAAAATTTGGGTTAATAGAGGTTATTTAAATGGACCATATATTCCGATATATGCCTTTGGTAGTATATTAACCATAATTTTTTTAACCAAATATTATAATGATATCTTAATAGTCTTTTTTATGGGAATTATAATTACTTCAGCGCTTGAATATTACACTAGTTATTTTATGGAAAAAATATTTAATAGGCGCTGGTGGGATTATTCTCAATATAAATATAATTTAAATGGAAGAATTACTTTACTAAACTCAATTCTTTTTGGAATTGGTTGTTTAGTTATTATATATTTTTTAAGTCCAGTAGTTAAAATTTTTCTTAATAATATAAATACTACTACCAAGTTAATTATTGCAATTGTATTTATAATTATATTTATAATAGATTTAGTATTTAGTACTATTGATGCATATCAAACAAGTAAAAATATTATATTAATTAATAAATTTAATCAAAAACAATTAATCAAAAATATTAAAACCAGAATATTAAAAGCCTATCCTTATCTAACTAAAAATAATGAAGAATTAATAGATAAAATTCAAAAATTTAAAACAGAATTAAAAGCTAAAGCGCGAAAATTAAATATTAAAAAATAAAAGGATAATCTCTTTTCATTTATAACTTATATGATTGAAAGGAAGATTATGAAAAAATATTTTGTTAAACAAGAAGATAATTCTGATTGTGGTGCTTGTTCTTTATTATCAATAATAAAATATTATAATGGTTATGTCCCTTTAGAAATAGTTAAATTAGATACTTTAACTAATGATATTGGGACTAATTTTTATAATATAAAAGTTGCTAGTAATAAATATGGATTTAACGCTAGTGGTATCAAAACCGACAATATCAAAGAAATACACTTTCCTTGTATAGCTCAATTAAATGTCAGTGGTTTTAATCATTTTGTTACGGTTTATAAAGCTAATAATACGGTAACTTATATAGATTCAGCAACTGGCATTAAAGATATACCCTTAACCGAATTTAATGAGCTATTTACAGGTTATGTTTTAGAAATTATACCTGCAGGTAAAATAATAAAATATAGAAAAAACAACATCTTTAAAAAGATTTTAATAAATTTATATAAAGAACATTTAAAAACAATTATTATTTTATTCTTGCTAGCGCTTTTAGTAGTAATATTAGCTTTAGGTAGTGGTTTTAATCCAATCCTTTTAAAAAACAAAAGAATAATACCGATTGTAATATTAATATCTGTAAGTAAAATAATTATATCTTATCTTAAAAATAATATAATGTCTCACTTAAATAAAAAAATTAATATAAGTCTATTAAATAATTATTTAAAACAAATATTTAATCTTCCTTTAAAATATTTGCAGTTAAAAAAGACTGGTGACTTTTTAAATAGAATAAATGATTTAGAAAACATTAAAAATATTTTCTCTAAAACATTACTTGAAGTAATAATAAATAGTTTATTATTAATATTAAGTCTTGTTATATTATTTATTATTGAGTTTAAATTAACTTTTATTTTATTAATAATTACTCTAATTTATACTTTAATATTATACTTATTTAATAAAAGAATATATAAAAATATTATATTAAGTATTGAAAGTGATAATCTCTTAACAGATCAAATAGTAGAATACTTAAATAAAGTAATAACTATTAAGACTAATAAAATAAATTACTTTCAAAATCAATTAAAGAAATTTATTAATAATTCAAATGAAGAGAGATATAATTTAGATAAATTGATAAATATATTTACTTTAATAAGTTCTTCTTTAGAAGAGTTAATGATAATGATTATTCTTATTTATTATTATCATTATAATTTAAATATCTCTTTTGCTTTATTATATTTAACTATCTTTGGTTATTATTTGGAATCTAATAAGTATTATATTAATCTTCTTCCTGTTGTATTATATTTTAAGGATGTAATGCATCGTATTAAAAGTATCTATGATATAAAGAAAGAAGATAATAAAATAAAATATAGTAAGAATATTTATTTAAACAATATATCTTATAGTTATAATAATATTAATCCTGTTCTTTATAACTTTACTACCAAGATAAACTTTGGTAGTAAAGTCTTAATTAAGGGAACTAATGGTACAGGAAAAAGTACTATCTTTGATATTTTATATGGTAATATTACTGATTATAATGGAGTAGTAGTTAGGAATAAAAAAATAAACTATGTTCATCAG
>CAYTQE010000089.1:2550-3057 GCA_964439985.1 uncultured Muribaculaceae bacterium
CAAGAGTTCTTTTACATTGGTATTACATCAAAAGAAGAATATGAAGAAGCATTAAATGATCCTCCTATGACCGGTATATGGTTAGCAGAGAGAGATGAGCAAGTATATATTCTTAACATGCCCTTAGATAATATAATTCTAGATGAGCAATACGATAAAGAAAAATTATTTAATATAATAGATATATTATTACTCGATGATTTTATAAATAATAAATTAAAAGGACTTGATTTTAATATAACTAATATTAGTAATTTAAGTGGGGGAGAGAAACAAAAAATATTATTAGCTAGAGGTTTATATAAGAACTTTGATATATTACTTTTAGATGAATCATTAAATGAAATAGCTTCATCTGACAGAACAATAATATTAAATAATATTTTTAATAAATATAAATCTAAAACTATTATTTATATAAGTCATTATCATGATAAAGCAAACTTTAATCAAATAATAAAATTAACTGCTAGAAAGGATTAAATATGTTAACAGATAAAGAAATGT
>CAYTQE010000090.1:0-2780 GCA_964439985.1 uncultured Muribaculaceae bacterium
ATATTTGTTTTTCTTTAATTAGTTTTTGTATTTTACTTCTAGATAAATTTGGTAATTGTTCACTAAGAAAAAGATCTATTCTTTTTTTAGTTTCTTCTTTTACTATAACGTTCATTAGTATCACTCCTTATAAATATAATAATAATTAATATAGTACCAATCACAATAAAACAATCTGCTAAATTAAATACTGGATAATTATAATTAAAAATTAAAATATCAATAAAATCAATAACATAACCTAAAAAAAGGCGATCAATTAAATTACCTACCAAGCCTCCTAATAAAAATGAAAATGCTATTATAAGAGGTATAGTAAGTTGTTCTTTTATTTTATATAAATACTTAATTATATATCTTAAAATTAAAATACCAATAAGACTAATAATATATAATTGATTATTTAAAATTCCCCAAGCAGCACCTTTATTATAAATATAAGTAATTTTAATATAAGGAGCAATAATATTAATACTTTGATATAAATCCATTTTAATAGTAATAAAATATTTACTCAATTGATCTAATATAATCCATAGAAAAGATAGACCAAATAAATAATATAATTTTTTCATAATAATCTCCCATTAATGTATATTTTAACATATTTTAAGACATAAAAAAAGTTATAACTAAGTATAACTTTAATCTTTTATTAATTACAATTCTCTATACAAGTATACCCACCATTTCCATTTAAAATATATTTTCTAGCATAAGATCCTGCCCAAGAAGCATCAAATGTTTCTGGTATTGATAAATGATTTATGTAAAAAGTACAAGTCGATTCACGATAATCACAAGAAAATTGATTTCTATCTATACTTATTAATGACGATGGTAAATAAATAATACTATCAATATTGCTAACATCAAAATTATATGAATGTTCATATGCACCTATATTAGTTAATTTACTAATATCATTTCCTGAACCGTTAGTTGAGGTTCCAACAAAATTTAATGAAGTAAGCGGATTATCAAGAAAGGCTGTTCCACCTATTTCTTCAACTGTTAAAGGAATAGTTAATGAAGTTATATTATTAACAGCAAAAGAAAATTCGATAATATTTTTAAGTCGACTTGTTCCATCTTCTGCCCCCATAAATTTTAAACTGGTAATATTGTTATTACAAAAAGAGGTATCGCCTATTTCTTCTACAGAAGCCGGAATTATAATATCTAGAGGAGAGACATTTGGTTCAATAGGTGAGTAAAAAACATAACCTCCTATCTTTTTTAGTTGACTTGATCCATTTTGAGTTCCTTCAAAAATAATGCTATTTAAATTATTAAAATGAGCAAAGGCAAAAGGACCTATTTCAGTTATTGATTTTGGTATTTTAATATCTGTAATATTGGTTCCAGCAAATGATCCATTTCCTATTATATTTAAAGTAGAAGGATATGTTACAGATGACAAATTTACATTATAAGAAAAAGTTCCTCTAAATTCTACGTCTTCATTAATATCAAATATTTTTTGAATACCTTCTGCTATAACAAAAGATTTTATTCTCATATAAGGTTCAGTCACTATAGGATTATTCCAATCATAATCATCAAATGCATTAAATAACAATTGATCTAATTCAGTTATTTGTTTTCCATTGACCATATTTGGTATATTTACTATATAGGCATTTTTATTAGTCATTTCTCCAACAAACTCATTAAACATCAAATACATTTGACTTGTATTTGCTTCATTGTAATAATTTTTTTCTACTTCTACACTAATTGAATCCTCCATATCTCCTATAAATTTTTCTAAAGTGTATCCTCCTGTTGAATTAATTGTAGTTGACACTACCCAATCTAGAGGATCTCCTACATTATTGCCTGTTCCACCATTGTTGCCTGAATCACCTGTTCCACCAGTGCCATCTGAATTACAATAGAAATTCCCTATTTTAACATCTGATTTTGATAGATTTAGTACATCATTAGAACTTAAGCCATTTCCACCTTCATCTATTAAACATACAGAATATGTATAATCTTTTTTAGACTCTTCATATTTTACACATACTTTGCTATCTGATGTATATTTCTTTCCAAAAGGAGATTTTGTATTACTTCCCTTTTCTAATTTAATAGCAGTTAATGCTTTACATTCTTTACTACCATCTGTTGGTAATAAAGATGCATCTGTTAATGTCATCATTCTTAAGCCATCTACAAATTCATTGGCTGTTGCTACATAAGCATTTTTTCTTGAATTTAATATAGCTGCACTTATACTTGGTATTGCTATTACTAATATTATTCCTAGTATTACTATTACAGCTAATAATTCTATTAGAGTGAATCCTTTTTTATTTTTCATAAAATCTCCTAATAGTTTTTTTCTACTATATTAAGTATATATAAAAAACCTTGTTTTGACAACAAGATTTATCTTCTTTTTCCTTCTTCTTTAGTAGTTCTTTTTCCTTCTTCTTTAGTAGTTATTTTTTCTTCTTTATGCGTGAATAATCTTAATTTTGCTTCATTTTCTAATATTGCTAATTTTTTTTCAGTCAAATCTACTTCTTTTTTATCTAAAAGATGTCGGTTTTTGTTTAGTAACTCTTGTCTTATTTTTTCTATTTCAGTTAAAGCTGCCATTAATCCTTCTGGATTTTCATCATCTGATTCATACATATTAGATAAAAAATTAAGTAAATAATCAAAACGTCTTTTTATTTTTTTAGTTACTATTTTAGTTATCAATAATGGATTTATAATAATTACTTTATTAATATTAATACTATCGGGAATTTTAACATTGTTCTTTG
>CAYTQE010000090.1:2790-2999 GCA_964439985.1 uncultured Muribaculaceae bacterium
AATTGTAACCTTTTATTTTATCGTATTCATAATAAGCTATTTCATTTGGATTTTTACCTTTAACAATAAAAAATTTTTGATTTTTCATATTTTACTCTTTACCCCCTATTGATTTAACAAATCCTTTCGCTGCTTTTCTGTGATTTTATGTCTTTGTTCTAATCGATATTTTGCTATTTCCTGATGATTTCCATTTATTAATACTTCTG
>CAYTQE010000091.1:0-288 GCA_964439985.1 uncultured Muribaculaceae bacterium
AAGGATCTGTGCCATACATTTTGATAATCAACGGTTGCAGGAGGAGGTGAATGCGCAAACAAAACTTGGTTTGCTGCTTGTATTTCCTATTGCTGTAGCGTTTATTGCATTTGCCTCTTTATTGATCCCATTATTATATTCAAATGCATTCACTGATATTATTCAATATACTGATATTGCAATAATTGGTACATTATTTACGGTGCCATCTAATTGCATTGCAATGGTTCTACTTGCAAAACAGGATGCTAAAGCATTTACAACTATATCCCTGATTATTAATGTTAT
>CAYTQE010000091.1:298-2288 GCA_964439985.1 uncultured Muribaculaceae bacterium
GGTTTGTTTATAGGTTTATACGAATGGTGCGGTTTGGTTGGTCTTGGTATTGCTTATGTTTTAAATGTAATCCTTCAGTTGATTACTTATACTATTGTAATGCATAAAAGGTATCAAATTACTTTTTCAAAGAAGATATATATTATCAATATTTTGATGTTTACAATTGTAATTTCATCCGTATTGATAAAGAAAATTAATAGTGATTATATCGTATATATTATTGAAACCATACTAATCGTTTTTGCATTAATATATTCTTTACGGCAGCTGAACAAAATGGGAGTTAGTGCAAAGGATTTCATTAAAGCAAGATTAACGAAGAAAAAGTAATTGTTACTTATCGTTTAACTAGATAATGTACAGATAAATAATGATAAAGACAGCAAATTCTTTAGAGTCATTTCGTCACGATACACATTGTAATGATATTCTTAATGTTTTCTTTGGTGAAAATTATTCAAGTTTTGTCTGTGATGGGAGTTGTTCATCTTCTGTATATGTATATTCAGAAAAATATGTGATGCCTGTGTCAATATGCAAGAAATTTGTGTTTTGCTGGGGTAGATTTTTGTCAGAACCTTATATTTATTCAGAAGGAAATGACTCCATGGATGCGTTTCTAAATAGTACTTGTCAATTCTTAAAAAAGGCTTATGGGATTCAATGGATAGCAATAACACCTGCATATACTTTCTTTAATGAATATCCCGAAGGGGCAAAACATGTTCCTTTTGGTAGCCATGTAATTAATTTGACTTTGGATGAGGAGATTCTTTTTAGCAATATCCATAGCAAACATCGAAATGTGATCAGGAAAGCTGAAAAAGAAGGGGTGGTAATAGAAAAAGGGGTATCTGATAGCCTGATATCAGATTATCATAAGATTGATATTTTGACATGGAAACGTAGTTATAGAACTGCATCTGGAGAGGAATCACTTCATAAAACAGTGAATAAGCTAAAAGATAATGTAATCATATATATTGCTTATAAAGATGGCGAACCTCAAAGTGGAGCTGTTTTCTTCTATAATAATGTCATGTGCTACTATATGCATGGCGCCAACAATGATAATCCCGTGACGGGATCCGGGAATCTTCTTCAGTGGCAGGCTATTAAAGATATGAAAGCTTATGGAGTTGCCAAGTTTAGTTTTGTTGGTTGCCGTATCAATGAGGATAAAAACAGCAAATATCATGGAATACAGAGGTTTAAAGAGCGTTTTGGGGGAGAACTCGTCCAAGGATTTTTGTTTAAAAAGGTGTTGAGCAAGTTTTATTTTAATCTATTTATTTTTTCTAAAGCTTGTATAAGTTTATTGAGGCATGGTAGGATTGTCAAGACACAAGATATTATTGATCAAGAGATATACAAATGGGAGCAATAAATTGTATGAATGTTTATGTGACATTTGACTATGAACTATTTCTTGGCCCAAAGACCGGTACGGTTGACAACTGTTTGATAAAACCAACGAACAGACTAATGGAAATTGCCCAAAAACACAAAGTCCATTTTATATTCTTTGTTGATGTACTTTACCTGATTAAAGCTCATGAATACATTAATACTTCTCCAATAATTAAGGAGGATTACAACAAAGTTTATGACCAATTGGTGCAACTGAGCAAAAAAGGTCATGATTTGGAGTTGCATATTCATCCACAGTGGTATTATTCAATGTATGATACATTGAAGCATGAGTGGTGTATGGATTTCAAGCATTACAAGTTATCTGATTGCTCTATAATAGATGTAGAAGACATGATCAGTAAAGGATGCTCATTAATTCAACAAATCACAGGAAAAAATCCAGTTGCATTTCGTGCCGGTGGCTATAGTTTTCCTATAGACAAAAGGGTGGTCGATTTATTAAAAAAATATAATATATCAAAAGATTCATCGGTAATGCCAGGTGCAAAGGCACAGACGGACTTTCAGGTTTATGATTATTCATCAATAAAAAAATCAAATTGTTATAGATTCG
>CAYTQE010000091.1:2298-2981 GCA_964439985.1 uncultured Muribaculaceae bacterium
AACAAGATATGTTGTTCGTTTATGGAAGTTATTAAAAGAAAGAGTGATTTTGCTAAAACATAATGAAATACTCAATGTAATTGGCGATGGGAAAGGTGTTGGCTATCTGAATAAATCCACTATGAAAAACAATAGAAAACTATTTGATATGATCAAACCTGCCCAGATTCGAGCTTCACTGGATAATAGGTCTTCTTGCTGGTTAAATTATATTTACTGGAGTTTGAAAAGTGAAAAAAATAATATAATGACAATTATTGGTCATCCAAAGAACCAGACTATGTACTCGTTTATACAGTTGGATAAATTCCTTACCAAGGTACTAAGAAATGATAAAGTCATAACATTTAAAGATCAAATTCTATGAAACAATTATTTTTCATAGTGCCTAAACTATCGCAACCAGGATGTATAAAGAGTATTGAACCCATTTTATGCATTAGAAATTAACTTCAATATTAATGATTAAACCGAATCATAATCGCTATCTACTTGAATTCATATTGATCGGCTTGTTATTCCTTGACCTGTTCATTCAAGTCATTCCGGTGATGCCTGTTACTTTTGCTATCATAACATGGCAGTTTATTCGATTAGACTACAATTCAAACATAATCTTGAGTCTAATGATTCTGCCATTTATTGTTGGTTTATCCATATCGTGGAATGTTGCTTCAATATGT
>CAYTQE010000092.1:0-2962 GCA_964439985.1 uncultured Muribaculaceae bacterium
TAAATGATACATAATTATTGGGATTTTCTCCCTCATAACGATAATCAGTTGCTGGCTCGTTATAGACTCCATCACTATTATTTAAATTCATTATGTAGTCAGCCAGGTTAATCAAAATTATACTATTAAAAGAAAGCATACATTTCGTTGTACCTTTTATATTGATAACATTTAGTTCCCAGTTATCATAATCCCAAAAGGAAGAAGCATTAGGGCAGATTGCTTGTACTTTATAATTACCTTTTTCTGGAATAGAAGAAGATTCTTCACCATCCACAGTCACTGCTATATACGCATTATCCGAGTATTTAATATAATTATTATTTTTATTTAAGCCTATAACTATTAAACCAATTAATGTTGTTATTCCAATTAAAACTAAATACTTTCTCATTCTTTTAACTCCTCTTTTATTTTTTTAATCATTTTCATCAAATAAGATTTTAATAAAAATCCATCATATTCATTATTTTCATATTCTTTTAATGTTTCTATTTCTAAATTATCAAGTATTAAATAGTTTATTCTCCGTTTATTTAAATCTTTCAAATTCTTAAACTTTATAAATTCAATTATCATCTTATCTTCATTATAAGTAGTAAGTTTATTTTTATTTTTAATTAAAATAACATAATTACTATATAATCTTTTAATTATAAAGTAACGATTTTTAATGTTACCAACTCCTAGCTTATATAGTTCTAAGAAAGCTTTAGATAAAGCTTTCTATCTATATTTTTATTCGGATATATTCTCCAGGATAACCTCTGTTCTTTAAATGCTCCTTTAATGCAGCCTTAACCACTTTAACACACGACATTTAATGAGCTATAAGGATGGCAAAGCCGTTGTTCGCGTTGTTGTTGTTCACATTGCCATTATTATTCACGTTCCACGCGTTATTTGAGTTGGACGTGCTTAGGAAACCTAATAAAGCTACCCTATATTATTAATTTAACACCATTTTTCTTTGATTATTTTATCAATTTCATATTTGTTAGCAAATATGAAACTGTTTTTATAATTCATAATACTAGAAAATTCCTTTTCAAAATTAATCAAACCATTGTTACTTTCATATTTTAATTTTTTAAGATTTTGTTTTAATCTTCTTTTAGTTTCTGAAGATATTTTAATAATTGTTTTTTTGTTAATCACTCTGAAATTATAACCCAAAAATACTATTCCTTCTTTTATATTACGAATTTGAGTTTTGTTTTTATTTAAGTTTAACTTATACTCTTCATTTAAAATATTTTCAATTTTTTGTAAGCAATCTTGTAAATATTTTTTATCATGATGGATAATAATATAATCATCCATATAGATTACCAAATATTTTAAACCTAAGTCTTTAATGATGTATTTATGTAGCTTACTTAAATAAAAAATAGCGAGAAACTGACTTGACAAATTACCAATCGGTAAACCTCTTCCTTTTTCATAAATAGGAATCTGGTCATCATGTTTTTTATTACATTTTTTTATATATTCATTTATATATAAAGCATTAGTGCTTTCTATAATTTTTTTTACTAAATTATATTCATCAGTAGTTAAATCTTTTTTTATCAATCCTTTCAGTTTTTGATGATTAATGCTATAAAAATATTTAGCAATATCAAATTTAAGAACATAAATATTTTCATATTTTTTATTTTCTTCTAAAAATTTTTTGCAAAGATTTATAGCATAACTAGTACCCATACTTTTTCTAGTTGCCGTATTATTATTAACTAAACATTTACTTAATTTGGGTTCTAAAATATATCTAGTGACAAAGTGATTAATCACTTTGTCATAAATATTTTGACTCATTATTAATCTTAATTTTGGTTTACTAATTAAAAATATATTATATTTACCACCCTTGTAAGTTCCGGATAATAATTCATCTCGAATGCTAAGTAAATATTCTAGTTTATGAAGTTCAAAAGTATAGATTCTTTTTTTATTTTTAATGTTTTTTCTTATTTCTTTTTCGTATATTTCAGTTAAATTCTCTAACGTCACAATTTTATTAAGCATCTGTTTTCATCCTATTGTTTAACCATTTAGTAGTCATTTTATTAATTTCTGTAAGCAGATACACTTCTTTTTCTAATTGTCTCAAGGATATATATCGTTTTTTATACAATGCTTCTAGCAAAAAATCCAAAAAAGCAATATTATTTCTGATTTTGGCATAATACAATTCAAAACTTTCTGTAGAGTAATTAGCTAAATAAATAGTTTCTAACAAATCAAACGCAGTATTATTTATTTTATCTTTGAAAAAGTAATCTTTCCGAGGAATATTTTCCATTAAATTATAAATATGAATAATTAATTTTTTAGTCTTTAAAGCTATTGTAAAATTATCATTAAAGGTTTGCATTAATAATGTCCAGGATTCTTTCTAATTCTTTAATATTTGCATTATTTAGTTTTTTTTCTATAAGTTCTATTTTTTCACTTATTTCCATTTTCTTTAAAGCTTTTTCATGAAATCTTAAATAATTATTATATTTAAAGCGTCTACTTTTTGAATTACGATCACAATAGTTAATCTCATAAGATATTTTTTCTTCTTCTAATTTAATTAGTACTCGTTCTATAATATTATCAGGAAACCCACACTTGCCGTTTATTACTTTATAATCAAATATATAGTTTAGGATATAAGCATCAATTCCTCTAGCGCGATAAAATTTACCTCCGTCTTTATAAATATTTAAAATTGTTTTTAAATTTTCGGGTGCAAAATCTACTGAGACAGTGCCTCTCTGGTTCCCTCTGGTTCCCTCTGGTTCCCTCTGGTTCCCTCTGGTTCCCTCTGGCGGTATTTTGGGAAAGGAAACGGATTTTTCATTCATTATTTATTCCTTCTTTCTATTCATGAATTCTATCTATCTAATATTGTTTTTTGCCGGGCAGACTTCGCCTGCCAGCGGCTTAACTTGACTTTATTATATATGGATTA
>CAYTQE010000093.1:0-2959 GCA_964439985.1 uncultured Muribaculaceae bacterium
TCGCCTACTCACTATAATTTGTCCAGGAAATAATTGTATTATCACTTTTTTTATAACCCATTATAGGAAAAGTTACATCTTCAACATCCCCTACTTTTGATAATGAGTATGAAATATCATAAAAAGCCTTTTCATCTTCACTAAAGAATTCTAAATTTTCTACTGCTATATTCTTAGCATCAGTTGCTTTACCATCTTTGATATAAATATTTATATAGATAACTTTCCCTTTTATTCTAGCAGTTACTTTATCTACTTTTTCATTTTCTAATAATTTTTCTTCTAATTCTGATAATTTGTCTTGATTAATTTGAACTGTTTCAATTCCATTTAATCTATTTCCGTATAAATCTCCTTTATTTTGAGATATTATTATATACAGAAAGGCAATAGCAATTATTGCTAAACAAAAAACAGATATCCCCATAAGGATAACAAATATTCTATTACTTTTATAAAAACCTTTAAGTTTCTTCATAAAATCCACCTCTTAAGTAATTTTATTATACTATATTAAATTTTATAATTCAATTTACAATTTATGATGTTAGTAAAGAGAAAAAACCACACAATTTGTGGTTTTAATTATTTTTTATTTTTTCTTCTAAAGAAGCTTCATCCCAAATAGGGATATTATGCTCTATTGCTTTATCATATTTAGAGCCTGGATTATCACCTACTATTACAATATCAGTATTTTTAGTTACTGAAGTTGTCCATAATCCACCATTTGATTCTATTAATGATTGAATTTCATCACGATTATAATTATTAAGAGAACCGGTAACAACAATTTTTTTATTTAAAAAGTTCGGATTATTATTTACAGCTTTACCTAAATAACTAGTATTAATTCCTAATTCTTTTAATTTATTAATTAAATTTATATTATCTATATTAGAAAAGTATTCTTCTAGATTATTATTTAGAATTGGTCCTATATCAGGAATATCTATTAGATTATTAACTGATACATCTATTAAATTATCAATAGATTGATATCTTTTAGCAAGAGTTTTAGCAATTTTTTCTCCAATACCTTTTATTCCTAAACCAAATAATAATCTTTCTAAAGAATTATTTTTAGATTTTTCAATAGTATCTAGTAAATTTTGAATACTTTTTTCTCCAAAACCTTCTAATTCAATTAATTCTTCTTTTTTATTTTTTAATTTATATATATCTGTAAAGTTATTTATGATATTCATATTATAAAAATCTTCAATAATTCTTTCTCCTAATCCTTCTAAGTTCATAGCTTTACGACTAGCAAAGTGAATTAAAGACTCAATATTACGAGCTGGACATAAACCATTAGGACATATTAAATCTATCTCTGATTTTGATTTTATTAACTTAGCACTACATATTGGACAATCTTCTGGCATATTATAATCTATTTCATTACCACTTCGTTTTTCAATAAGAGGTTTTACTACTTCTGGGATAACATCTCCAGCTTTACGAATAATTATTTGATCTCCTATTTTTAAATCTCGATCTTTAATATACTGATAATTATGGAGGGTTGCTCTTCTAATAGTAGAACCCATTACTTTAACAGGATCAAATATAGCATTAGGAGTAATTAGTCCAGTTCTTCCAACAGTACAAACAATATCATTTAATTTAGTAACAACTTCTTCAGCAGGAAATTTATAAGCTATCGCCCATTTAGGGGTTCTAGCAGTTGTTCCTAGTTCTTTTTGCATATAAATATCATTTACTTTGATAACTATACCATCTATTTCATAATCTAAAGTTTCTCTTTTTTCATTCCATATTTTTATATAATCAATTATTTCATTTATATTATTAAATAATTGATAATGAGGACTTACTATTAAACCTAGTTCTTTTAGCTCATTTAAAGCATCGTAATGCGTACTGGTTTTTGTTGTAGGACTATGATAGAAGAATCCTTCTAAGTTTCTAGATTTAGCTATTTTACTATCTAACTGACGAACACTACCTGCTGCTGCATTACGAGGATTTTGAAAGATAGATTCACCATTTTTTTCTCTTTCAGAATTTAACTGATAAAAACTTTTTTTAGGCATATAAAGCTCGCCTCTTACTTCAAGGTCGACTGCTTTTTTTAAACGTAAAGGAATTGTTTTAATAGTTTTAACATTATGAGTAATGTCTTCTCCAGTATAACCATCCCCTCTAGTAGCAGCTCTTTTTAATATCCCTTTTTCATAAGTTAAAGATACTGATAATCCATCTATTTTTAATTCAGCTACATAGACAGGATTACTAAATTCTTTTTTAATCCTTTGATCAAAATTTATTAATTCTGATTCATTAAAAGCATTTCCTAAACTCATCATCGGAATAATATGCTCAGCTTTAATAAAACCAGAAATTATTTCTCCACCAATTCTTTCAGTAGGAGAATCTTCTCTTTTTAATTCTGGACGATCTGTTTCAATTTTAATTAATTCACTCATCCAGTCATCCCATACTTTATCAGTTACACTCGGATTATCTAAAGTATAATATTGATAATTAGCTTCTTCAATTAAATTAATTAATTCATCATATCTTGCTTTCATATAATTCCTTCCTAGTTTATTATGTTATAATTCTAAACCATCTATACAATTATTATATAACCATTCTTTTAAATTAATTTTTTAATACTTTTATGATTTTTAAGTAATTTCTTAGTACCAGATTTAAACGCTACTTCTATTAAAGAACCGTCTTCCTTAACTACTATACCTTTTCCATGTACTTCATGTTCTATATAAGAGCCTTTAACAATATCTTTATTATCTTCTGTATACATATCAGCTTTTTTAATTATTTTAGGTTCATTAATACTAGCACTTTTATCTAAATATTTATCGCTTATTTCAGTAATAAATCTTGATGGAATATTTATTTGTTCTTTACCATAAAGCATTCTTCTTTTAGCATTAGTTAAATATAATCTTTCTTTAGCTCTAGTAAT
>CAYTQE010000094.1:0-2948 GCA_964439985.1 uncultured Muribaculaceae bacterium
AAAGGATTTAAAACCGCAAGTGATGTTGATAGTCATTTAAAGCAAAATAAATCAAATGAACCAATTGAGTTATTTGATTATAACTGGTTAGATGATGAATAATATATATAAAGTCTTAGATTATTTAATCCCCAATCCAGTATGCGAACTTGATTATAGTAAAGATTATGAGTTATTAATAGCAACAGTTCTTAGTGCTCAATCAACTGATAAAAGAGTTAATATTATTACTAAAGAATTATTTCAAAAATATAATTTACAAACTCTAGCAACAGCTAATTTAGATGATGTTAAAAATATTATTAGGAGTGTAGGAAGTTATAATAAAAAAGCGGTATATATTATAGAAATAGCCAAGTCGTTAATTGAAAATTATCAAGGTGTAGTTCCTAATAATAGAACTTATCTTGAAAGTTTAAGTGGAGTAGGACGAAAGACTACAAATGTGGTGTTAAAACATTTATTTAATGTTCCTTGTATACCAGTTGATACTCATGTTGAAAGAGTATCTAAAAGATTAGGTCTAACATCTAAGAATGCTAACCCTAATGAAGTAGAAAAAGATTTAATGAATTTAATTCCAAAATCTAAATGGAATAAAGTTGGTGATCAGATATTACTTTTTGGTCGATATTATTGTAAGAGCCAGAAACCTGCTTGTGAAAATTGTTTATTAAAAAGTGATTGTAAAAAAGACAGTTTATAAATTATAAACCGTCTTTTTTTAACATGATTTTTTTAATTGTCTAGTTATATTTTTACTATTACCTTTATAAATTACAGTGTGAGTAATAGTATAATTATTATCTTGATTTAATGAAGAACAATTAATAATTTTTCCAGTGTTATCTTCACAAGAATTATTAATCCTTACATTATCATTATCAGTTATATCATTACCATTTTCAATTACTTTAACAAAATTTTGATTAATATTAAGCATGGCATTAAATTCAGTTATTGTTAAACAGCTAGTACCTTGTAATTGAACTTGCCATTCTGATATAGGGCTCTTAATTACTGCACTTTCTAATCCATCACTCATATTAGCTTTAAATATTGAGTATGCAGATTTCACAATAAATGTAGCACCATCTGGAACATAGCCATTATATTTAAAATTAGTATTTGCTGTCCAACCTAAATCAGTTAGAGTACCGTTGTTATTTAAATAAATTTGATAACCATTTGTTCCAATATTACCATTATTATATTCAAAACGTCTATTTAAGTATTTATTAGCCCATTTACCATAACCTTCATTAAAATAATCGGTTAAATAATTTGTACTTATCGCATCAGGTGTTGGAATACCGCTCCAGCTTAGGTTTGTTTCGCCATTATCAGAACTTGTCTTTAAATTAGTTGGTTTTTCTAATTTAGCAAACCTAATTGAAGTTTCACTTGGAGCTGTACCTTTTTTAAAATATTCAGTACTTCTTAAACTTGCAGGAGTGAAATCACTTGCTAGTTGTAATGGATTAGTTTCTAGTTCAATAGTTGCTGTTACAACACTTGATGGTCTTTTAAATCTTGAGTTTGGTTCTAGAATCCCACTTGTTAATATTCTAGCTAAAGCTCTTCTTGCATTAGATCCAGCAGAGTTTGTTAAATAATATTCTTTAGTTGCAGTATCTGGATAACCTATCCAAGTAGCACAGACATAATCTGGAGAGTAAACTACTTGCCATGAATCAGCGATAACTGAAGAGGGAAGTTTTAACTCTTTTATACGGTCTCTATCAACACTAGAAGTACCAGTCTTACTAGCAATATCAGTTCCGCTCTTGGAGCCAACACCTATATCACCGTTTGTAACAGCAAATCGTAAGATCATATTTATTAGATAAGCGGTGGAATCTTTCATTACGGTTCTTTTTTCTGGAGTTACAGTATATATTTCTCCAGTATCAACAAATTCTATTTTAGTAAATGAATGGGGTTCTATATATATTCCGCCTCTAGCAAATGTTGCGTATGCAGCTGCAGTTGTTAATGGGCTTTCTCCAGTATAAGCACCAATACTGTGGGCTTCATGAATAAAATTATTAGTATCATATTCAGGGTTTAAATTTAACCCCTTAACAAATTCATTAATATTTTTATTAGGTACTGATTGAAATGTTTGAAGAGCAGTAGTATTTCTAGATGCTGCTAGTGCTGTTTTAATAGTCATAATACCTTTGTAACCACCGTCCCAGTTTTTAACACTGCCACCACCACTATAACCGTGAACATCATCAATAACCATTTGTCCAGTTCCCCAGTTTAAATATTCAATTGCTGGTCCATAGTCAAACATCGGTTTTGAAGTTGAACCTGGATGTCTTTCATTTTGGGTTGCATAGTTCCAGCTTAATCGAGATTTTTTATTACGACCAGCACCAATAGCAGAGATACCACCAGTTTCAACATCAATTACAGTTATACCTGTTTGCATAACATCATTGGGCCAGTTATAACTAGTACTATCATTAATTTTATTTATAACTTCTTGTTTTTCTTTAACAAAAGTAGAATAAATTTTCATTGCTACTAATGTTGGATCTTGTTTAGTACGAGCTTTTACTTCGGCTATTATAGTATCGTACATACCTTGGTTTTCCCAGCTTGAATTATCATTATTAATTAATAGTGATTCAACAGAAATGCTATTAGCGATTTCCCATTCTTCATCAGTAATATAATAATGTCTTCTCATTAAAGTTAAAACTTGATTTCTTCTTGCTTCGGCTTTTTCAGGATGACTAAATGGATCAAAAGCATCAGGTGCTTGAAATAAACCAGCAATTGTTGCAGCCTCAGCAAGTGATACTTCACCAATTGTTTTTCCAAAGTAAGCCTGAGCAGCTTGTTCTACGCCATAAGTACCTGCTCCTAAATAGGGGATATTAACATAAAATTCAATAATTTGTTCTTTAGTATAATTTTTTTCGATTTTAAATACA
>CAYTQE010000095.1:0-2911 GCA_964439985.1 uncultured Muribaculaceae bacterium
TGTGCTATAATTTAGAATAGGATGGTGCATAAAGATGGCGATAGCATTATTTAATAATGAAACGGATAAAGTATATTTTAATAATTTACTAGCGACCCGTAAATTAAAAGATAAAAGAAATGAAAGAGAAGCTTACGAAAAAGAAATACAAAGTGCTTTAGACTCTTGTGGAGAAATTTTAAAAACTCATGGAGCTAGATGTAATTTTATTGCTGAGATAGATAAAATTGAAAGTGAAATGGAACCAAAAGGTATTTTATCTCCAACAGAAACAAAAGAAGCTAATAATTATGCTGAACAGATAACTTCTTTAACATCTGAACTAACTGAATTATTAAAAAATATACCTCGTGAAATCAGTGAAGATTTAGAGTTTTTTTCTAAACAAATAATCGACCGCAGATCTAGAAGAGAAGAAACTTTAGAAAAAGAAAAAGAAATTATAGATTTATATCCAGAAGCTGAATCAGTAGATATATATCAAGTTTTTGAGGCTTTAAAACATATTTTTGATGGAATTAGATCATTTACTGGAGAAATAGATGAACCTGTACTTGATAATATAGTAGATTATGATCAAAATAAAGTGATGCGCCAAAAAGTAAAAGGCATAAAAAAAGCACCTAATAGTTTATTAGAAAAAAATGGATTATTAATAGAAGTAGATTTCTCAGAAGAGTTATCTAAACCGATTACTCAAACTAATACTGGATTATTTGATGTAGTAGATGAAGTTTTTTCAGAGGATAATTCTCAAGATCCTTCTTTAAAAGAAGAGTTAAATGAAGATGTTGTTGTATATATTCCTGAAAAAGATGAAGAAATGAATAATGATATAAAAGAAGATTATATTTCTAAAATAGAAACAGAACCAATATTAGAAGAACAGTTACCTGAAGAAGAAATAAATAAAACTATAGAAGAACCAGAAGAAAAAGATATAATGACTTCTGAATTACAAGAAGAGATACCAGAAGCTGAAATAAGTGAAATAGAAACTGATATTAATAAAGAATCAACTCATGAGGAATTAGAAGAAGAACCTGTTACAAGAATTTCAGAACCAGCTGCAATTATTAATAATGGTCCTGTTCAAGAAAATAAAGCTGAAACTGAAACTATTGAAGACGATGTTATTACCTTTGAAATGCCAGAAGATTTTACTTTATCTGATTTAGCAACAGCGCTGTGTGGTAACGCTGAAGGCTGGATTGATCTTTATGAATCAAATAAAGAATTGTTCGATAAAATAATTCAAGACAAAAACAATGGAGTTTTTGAAGAAATAGAAAATAATAAAACCTTATTTGCTGGTTTAACAATTAAAGTTCCTACTGTTTTTAATAAAGGTCAAGAAGAAAAAAAATCTTTAGGGAAAGTAGCTTAAGGAGGAAGAAATGTTTTTTGCAAAAAATGAATTAATTGAATTAGAAGATAAAAATTATATAGTACTTGATTCAGGTATTTTAGATAATGAAGCCTATTATAAAGTATGTGAGCCAGATTTAAAGGAAGAAAAATTATCTGAAGATATAAAATATATTAAAGCGATTAAAGAATACGGAGCTTTATATGTAGAAGAAGTAAGAGACAATAATATTATTGCCTTACTTAAAGATGCATTAGAAGGGTAACTCTTTTTTTGTCATAAAATATAAAAAATTAATATTATAGTGAGGTATTATGAAAAGAATATTATTATTGCTAATATTTGCTGTTTTGTTAACAAGTTGCTCAAAACGTGAAGACACTTTAGTTTTGGTAACTGAAGCGGGATTCGCCCCATATGAATATTATGAAAATAACAAAGTGGTTGGAATAGATATAGATATTGCTAAAGAGATAGCTAAAAAATTGGATAAAGAATTAGTTATTAAAGATATAGCGTTTGATTCCATTATAAATGAACTTAATAGTGATAAAGCTGATTTTGCTTTAGCTGGCATGTCAATAACTGAAGAACGTAAGGAAGAAATAGATTTTTCAATTGAATATGCCGAAAGTAAGCAAGTCGTAGTTGCCTTAAAAAATTCAAATATTGAGTCAGTAGATGACCTTAATAATAAAACTATTGCAGTTCAGCTGGGAAGTGTTGCTGATACTTATGTTAGTGAAAATATTAAATCAGCAAAAGTAATTAGACAAAAGAAGTTTTTGACTGCCTCTGAAGATATCAAGAGTAAAAAAGCTGACTGTTTAATTATGGATTTATTACCAGCTACTGAGCTTGTTAAAAATAATTCTGAATTAATAATTCTAGATATTGAGCTTTTTACTGATAAATATGCTGCAGCTGTGGCTAAAGGTAATGATGAACTATTAACAGAAATAAACAAAGTAATAACAGAGTTAATAAATAGTGGTAAAATTGATGAATTTACATTAAACCATACAAGTAAGTAGTAGGAGATGTTTATGGAAAATTTATACAAATCGCTAATAGTAGATGATCGGTATTTACTAATTTTAAATGGTCTTAAAAACACAATAATAATAACCATTGGGGCAATTATTATTGGAATCTCAATTGGTCTTTTTATTACTCTTATCCAACATAATTATAAAGAAAATAAGAAAAATAGATTATTGCATTATTTAACAAGTCTTTATGTCAAAGTAATAAGAGGCACGCCAGTACTCCTTCAGTTAATGATTATTTACTATATTATTTTTAGGACAGCTAATATAAATATTATTTTAGTTGGAATTCTTGCTTTTGGTATTAATTCTGGGGCATATGTTTCCGAGATTTTTAGGTCAGGTATTGAGGCTGTTGATAAAGGACAGATGGAAGCTGGTAAAAGTTTAGGACTTACTTACTGGCAGACAATGAAATATATCGTTCTACCTCAAGGCTTTAGAATATCTCTTCCACCACTTGGAAATGAATTTGTTACTTTAATTAAAGAAA
>CAYTQE010000096.1:0-2881 GCA_964439985.1 uncultured Muribaculaceae bacterium
CCTATAATTTTTGCCATTTTCTTCACTCTCCTATTCATTTACTTTGACCATGGCTGGTCTAATTACTCTATCTTTATATAAATAACCTTTTTGAAGTACTTCTAGAACTACTCCAGCAGGTTTATTTTCATCTTTTTCAGTTAATACAGCCTGATGAAAGTTTGGATCAAACTCCATCCCACTAGCATCTATTTCTTTTATTTCATTATTATTTAAAATTTCTATAAAATTACTATAAATCATTTTAAATCCTGATAAGAATTTAGAAATTTCATCTGTTAAATCATTATCATCTAATTTGATTGCTCTTTCAAAGTTATCAATTACTGGTAATAAGCTACAGACAATATCTTCACTTGCATATTTAAATAAATTAGCAACTTCATCTTCTTTTCTTTTTTTATAATTAATTAATTCAGCTTGAATTCTTAAATTCTTTTCTTTTTCAGTTGCTAGTTCCTCCATTAAATTAATAACTTCTTCATTAGGTTTTTCTTTTTTAGTTTTTTTAGTGTTTTTAACTTCTTTTTTATCTTCCACAGTCTATTCCCTTTCTAGATAACTTTTCAAAAATTGTAATAAATATACAACTTTATCATATTCCATTCTTTTTGGACCAATTATTGCGATAGTACCTTCTTCATTATTGATTTTATAACTAGTTTTAATAATAGTTACATCTTCATCAAATTTATTCTCTTCACCTATATAAATATTGACTCCTTCTTCATCAGTTTCGATTTTCTTAACAAGTTCAATATTTTCTAGTTTACTAATAATTCCTTTTATTTTATCAGGTTCATTATATTCTGGTTGTTTTAAAATATTAGTTTTACCTGAAAAGAAGACATCACTTTGTTTAACAGAAAAATCATTAAATGCATCTTGAAAAAAAGACATAACTTCTTCATATTGTTTTATTTTAGTAGCTATAATTGGTTTAACTTCATATTCTAATTTAGCATTGATTTCTGATAAAGGCGTTCCTACTAAATTTTTATTGATAATCTCACATGATTTTACAACTTCATTTACATTAATAGAAGCTGGTATATTAGTTTGTTTATTTTCTACATGACCAGTATTAGTAATAACAACAGCAACTACTTTTTTATCATCTATTGGAATAATATTAACTTGTTTTAAAGTTTGATTAATACTTTCTTTACCTAAAACAACACTCGTATAATTAGTTATTTCACTAATTATTTCCATGCACTTAAGTATAGCATCACTTACTACTAAATCTTTGTTGTTTAATATAGTTTGCAGTTTTAAAACATCGTCACCAGTTATCTCTTTTGGTCTCATTAAATTATCAACATAATATTTATATCCAGATTCACTTGGTATACGGCCACTTGATGTATGAGTCTTTTCTAAATATCCAATACTTTCTAAATGAGCCATATCATTTCTAATAGTAGCACTAGAACATTTTAATTTTTTAACTAAAGATTTACTACCAACTGGTTTTACAGTTTTAATATAAGTTTCAATTAAAACCTTAAGTAGTTCTTTTTGCCTATCGTTCAAAAATATCACCTACCTTAATTAGCACACCTTTTATGAAAGTGCTAATAGTATTATATTATTATATTTAGCACTTGTCAATATATGAGTGCTAATTTATTAAAAATATTAAAAAAACTTAATTTACTTAAGTTTTTTTACAAATTCAGACTTTAAACTCATCTTTCCATGGCCATCTATACGACAATCTATATTATGTTCTAAATTAACTAATTTAATATTTTTTACTTTAGTTCCTTGTTTAATATCTTTGCTTCCTTTAACTTTTAATGTTTTTATTACTATAATAGTATCTCCATCACTAAGTTCTACCCCATTGGCATCAAAAACTTTAAATTCTTTTTCAGCCTCTGCTGGTTTTTTCCACTCGTGAGCACACATTGAACAAATAAATAGTTCTCTATCCTCATAAGTATATTCTGATGCGCACTTTGGGCAATTTGGTAACTCCAAAATATTCACTTCCTTTTCACAAGTTAAGTATACCATAAGAAAAAACCAGTAAACTGGTTTTAATTAAATAGTCTTTGTTTGGTTATCTTTTGCAGATTTATTTTTTGAATAGAACCATGCTTTTCTTAAATCTTCAGTTTCAATATATCGTTTTATTTTTTCTCTAGCTCTTGCACTAATTCTTGAAACATTGCCCTGAGTTTGACCAATTATATCAGCAATCTCATTTTGCTGTAAAGGATTGCCACTAAAACCATATAAAAGTTTAATTACTTGTTGTTCTAAATCGGTAAGAATAGAAAAAGATGATCTAATGGTCTCGTATGATTCTTGTAATATAATATCGTCAATAAAATGGTTCTCATCTTTAATAGTATCTAGAACACTATAGCTATCACCAGATGCATTAATATATATATCGCGATCATAACTTTCGGCTTTAACATTTTTTTTAATACTTCGATATCCCATTAAGATTTGATTATCAATACAAGGTATCGCATAAGTAATAAAATTTGTTTTTTTAGAAATATCAAAAGTATAAACTGCTTTTACAAGTCCTTCGATTCCATTATTTATTAATTCTTCTTTTTCCATGTTAATTGAATGAAAACGCTTTTTTATACAGAATGGTATTAACTTAAGATGAGATCTTATTAATATTTCCCGAGCATTTAAATCACCATTATTAAATGCTTTAAAGCATTTAATAACTTCATCTTTAGTTAATGGTTCTAAACTATATTCATCAATAAAATTATAGTTATCCATATAATAACCCCCTTTTGGTTGGATTATTATAGCATTTTTTTAAAAAAAAGCAAATTTTACAATTTGCTATGTTACTTAAATACTTAAATGCAATTTATTTAATAAAATAATTCTAACTTGCATT
>CAYTQE010000097.1:0-2847 GCA_964439985.1 uncultured Muribaculaceae bacterium
TCCCATGCTTAAAATAATTAAATCAGCTTTATTAATTGCATATAAAACTTCTTTAATCACACGGGGTTCTTCTTTATAAAAAATTTCTTGATATTGCTTCTTAGCAGATGTTAAATTCTCTTCTCCTTCAATAATTTCATTATCAACGGTTTTTCCAACTAAAGTTAATTTATCTTCTGATAAAGGTAAAATAGTATGATTAACATCTAATAATTTAGATAAAGCTTCAATAGAGTCTTTTAAACTACCACTAATATCTAGCATTGCTGTCAATAATAAATTACCTACTGGATGACCGTTTAAATCACTATTTGTTTTAAAACGATATTCAATTAGATTTTTTATTAAAGGGTTAGTATTTGACATATTAGATATAACTTTTCTAATATCACCAACTGCTGGAGTATTAAATTCTTTTCTTAACATACCAGTTGATTTACCATCATCTGATACGGTTATAACTGCTGTTATGTTAACGGGAAAATCTTTTAAACCTTTTAGCAAATATGAAATGCCTGTTCCCCCTCCAAAAACAACTACTTTTTTATGCATGTTTATCACCAGTTATATTATACTATAATTTACTATAAAAATATATAACTCTAATTAGTAATATTTCATCAAAAAACTTAAGTATATACTTAAGTTTAAAGAACTATCCATTATTTTTTATATGATTATTTATTTAATATTTGTTAATTGTGTTGCTTTTATTGGTTTAGTATATGATGTTATTTCATATTGAGCAGGTGATCCTATTCCAAGTTTGCCAAAATAATTATATCCCCAAGCCCATACTGTTCCATCTTCTTTTAATGCTATAGTATGATTAAGTTTAGTTGCTATTTGTTTTATTTCAGTCAACCCTTGGGCTTGAACTGGTTTACTTCTAAGAGTTATAGTACCATCCCCTAGTTGCCCAAAATTATTTCCCCAACCCCATACTGTTTTATTCTCTTTTAAAGCCATGGTATGTTCTTCTCCTGCTGCTATTTGCTTTACACCACTTAAAACTTGAACTGGTACATTACTATTTGTTTTCGTTTCATTTCCAAGTTGACCAAGATTGTTTTTTCCCCATGTCCATACTGTTCCATCTTCTTTTAGTGCTACAGAATGAGCTTCACCTGCTGATATCTGTTTTACTTCAGTTAGTAATTGAACTTGAACTGGAATATGGCTTTGCTCTGTAGTCCCGTTTCCTAATTGACCATTAGCATTGCTTCCCCAAGCCCATACCGTTCCATCTTCTTTTAATGCTAATGTATGACCAAAACCTCCTACTATTTGCTTTATGTTTGTTAAACCTTGGATTTTTATTGGTTCATGGCTTTTTGTTGTTGTATTATTTCCAAAATGTCCGTTAGCATTGCTTCCCCACATCCATACTGTACCATCTTCTTGCAATGCTATAACATAATTCAAATTTGTGGCTATTTGTTTTATATTGCTTAATCCTGAAACTTCTTTAGGATAAGACCTTTGCTTTGTTGTACCGTCTCCTAGTTGCCCATAGTAATTAGCCCCCCATGTCCATACTTTTCCGTTTTCCTTTAGAGCTACGACATGATAGTTTCCTGCTGCTATTTGTTTTATATCTGTCAATCCCGGAACCTTTACAGGACTAAATTTATTTGTTGTAGTACCATCTCCTAATTGTCCATAGAAATTACGACCCCATTCCCATACTTCACCATTTTCTAAAAGAAGCATAGAAAAGTTTACTCCAACCTCGATTTGTTTTATATCGAGACTAACTGCTTCATCGGGTTCACCTGAATCACTACCATCATTATCTTCATTGCTATAATCTGCACTTTCACATTTGGCAGTACCAATTTGAACATGTTTTTTAGTTAAATTAATTATATTATCAATATTAAAACCGTTACCAGCTACATCTACCAAACATATTGAATATATATAATCTTTGTTAAAAACGTCGTACATAATACATACTTTGCTATCACTAGTATATTCTTTTCCAAAGGGAGATTTAACGTTACTACCCTTTTCTAATTTAATATCTTTTAATTGCCTACAAGTTTGAGTACCCTCTATTGGCAATAAAGATAAATTAATTAAGGACATTGATTCTAATCCTTCAGCAAATTCATTGGCTGTTGTTACATAAGCATTTTTTCTTGAGTTCAATATAATAGCATTTATACTTGGTATTGCTATTACCAATATTACTCCTAATATTACTATTACCGCCAGTAATTCTATTAATGTAAAACCTTTTTTTCTCATACTCTTGTCCCTTCTTTTAAAGAATTATCATAATTAAATTATAGTTCATTTAATTACGATAGTCAATTTTACTTTAACTTTTTTGGGTTTCTAATATCTATATTAATCAACTATATGTTATACATAAAAAGATCAGCAACTAAAATACTGATCCTCTAATTTTAAAAACGTTTTATTAACTACAACATAAGTGTCTGCAGGTAAAATATTTATGTTTTTCATCGTCGTCACCTCTCATTAATTATAACATAGTTATATTTTATTCCAAAGAAAAAAGTTAGGCAATCTAGCTTTTATTAATTTGTTATATTTTTTATTTTTTAATATTAAAAAGTTTTATTAATATTCTACTTTAATAGGTATATTTGTAGTGGCAGTCGTTCCATTTCCTAATTGGCCAAGACTATTCTGTCCCCAACCCCAAACTTCACCAGTTTTTGTTAAAATTAAGGTATAATTTAAGCTTACTGAAACTTGTATTACATCAGTTAAACCCTCGATTTGAGTTGGCTCAAATTTAGAAACATAAGTTCCGTCTCCTAGTTGACCATATTCATTAGAACCCCATGTCCAAACAGTTCCATCTTCTTTTAA
>CAYTQE010000098.1:0-2819 GCA_964439985.1 uncultured Muribaculaceae bacterium
ACCAAAAAGAAAAAGATAATATTAGTTATTATCTTCTGGTTCTTCTATTTCTGGAATCTGGTTTACAGCATCGGCTTGAGCACTTTCTTCAGCCATATCTTCATCTTGAGCACTAGGAGCTTCTTCTACTTCCTCTTCAGAAACTATATTAACTTCTATTGCTGGTGCTGTTTCTGGGATATCAGTAGTTACTTCTATAATTTCATCAGGCTCGTCACCTTTCTTTTTGTTTATAGAAGAATCTATAATATATCCTATTAAAGCAAATATTAAGAATAAAGAAACTATCATTATAATAAAGTAATTGTCTGTTATAAATTCTAACACTTTAATCCTCCCTTTCTATTAAACTTATCTAATTATATGAAAGATTTGTAATATAATTAATTAATCGTTAATTTTTTGTTTTTTGGTTGAATCTGTATAAATGTATTTCCATCATTTATTACAAGTTCATCTCCATTAACATATTTATATATTGTTCTTCCACTTCGAGATGATTTACTCCAAGTAATAGGTACTGCATAACCTTCAGAGATATAATAACCAGTTCCACTTCCAATATTATCTAAATTTTGTCTACCTGATGTATCTCCACTAATTGTATAATTAGCTACTTCATAAACTAATATATTTTTAAAAGTATATTGTTCACCAGTTATATAATCTTTATGTTCTTTATTATTAACACTTCTTTTATATACTTTAGTCTCACTATCATATTGATAAGATGAACTCATTGAACTTGAATATTCTATATCAATATTATTCGCTACTTGATTATTTTCTATTTCCTGTAATTTAAGAGAATCTACACTATATTTAAGTAAATAATCATTGTTTCTTTCTACTCTTTTACTACCTAAACCTGAACTTAATTTTTCAGTATTAGTAAATAAAGTATGTTCAATAGCAACATTTAATTTACGATCTCGCCAACCAGTATTATTATTATGATCTACTACTATTTTATCAATACCTAATCTACCAAAATCACTTTGAGCTTGAGGTGATTGTCCATGATAAACATATATCGCATCATTTTCTAAAACATAATCTAGAAAATAATGGCGAGCACTTCTTATCGAACCAATTCTTTCAACAGCAGCATCTACGAATAAAGCTAAATATCTTGTTAATCCACCCTCTACTATGAATTCATAAATTATATATGCATCTTGTAATCCACTTTGCAATCCTCTAGCAGCACCTATATTATTAATAGTAACTGCATAAGGTCTAGTCTTAGAATCTAAATCAATAATTTCTACTTTTTTTTGAACTATCGGTTCATCTATTTGATTATTTTTTTCTTTAGGTACGGGCTTATTATTTAATAAATAATAACTTCCTCCACCTATTATTACTACCAAAATAATAACTCCAATTATAATATTATCTAATTTTATTTTTTTAGAAGATTTTTCTTTTTTACTTTTTGCCACAAAACATCCTTCTTTCTAAATTATCATATCATATTAACCTATATTTAGGAATAAATATTTGTATTCATAACCATATTTTGATATAATTTAACACAGATGGAGGCGTAATTTAAAAAATGAAAATTGATCAAAAACTATTAAGAATAATGGGAATGGCAGCTGGCATAATAATTATTTTTATTGTGATAATTGCCTTAATTAGCAGTTGTACTAAAAATAAAAAATATACCTTAGATGAACTTGAAAATAGATTAGTACAGTTATCAAAAGATTATTATAATAAAAATAAATCATCATTACCAAGTGAAGGAGAAAACACTTCACTTACAACCAGTTATTTTATCTCAAATGGAAACTTCAAAGAGTTAATATTAACAACAGGAGAAACCTGCTCTGGAGAAGTGGTAGTCACAAATAATAATGGTTATTATTTATATACCCCGAAACTAAACTGTGGTAGTGATATTAAACCAATATATTTTGCTGATAAATTAACAGAAGAAAACAATGTTGTAAGCGAAGGTGAAGGATTATATAATCAAGATTCTACATATATCTTCCGCGGAGAAAGTGTTAATAATTACTTAGAATTTAATGACCAAGTATGGAGAATAATAAAAGTAAATAGTGATAATACAATAAGAATAATAGAAAGCAAAAGAACAACAACATCTTCTTGGGATAATAGATATAATATAGATAAAAAATCAAATATCGGAATAAATGATTTTATTTCTAATAACATTAACAGTAGAATAAAAAACAAACTTGAATCATTATTTGAAGATGATAAATTATTTGATGAAGATACTAAAGCCTATTTTGCAAAACAAGATTTATGTATTGGTAAAAGAAGTGAAAATGATACTATAAATGATGGTACCATAGAATGTTCTGAAATTATAAAAGATCAAATCTTTGGATTAATCCAAGTAAACGAATACTTTCAAGCTAGTTTAGATGAAAACTGTCCAAACTTATCAATAAGAAGTTGTACTAATTACAACTATTTAGCTAAATTAGATTCAAATACCTGGACAATTACTACCGATAAAGATTCTACTTACAAAGCATATAAATTAGATTATGGAATATCATTATCTAATGCATCTAGTACAAGCGGTATATCAATAGTAGCTCACTTAAGTAATAATGTTTTATATAAACAAGGTAATGGTTCATTTAGTGATCCTTACATTTTAAAATAGTTCATACGAACTATTTTTTATTGATATTAAACCTGGTAAGGGTCAACACTCATTACTTACCAATTACGCTTGCCAGAGTTAATTGAAATTTAAGGCCCATAATTTTCTAAGACAATACTAGCGTTAAATGTTTTACCTAAATCTCCTAATTGATCATAATCTGTTT
>CAYTQE010000099.1:0-2704 GCA_964439985.1 uncultured Muribaculaceae bacterium
CAAAGAAAATTCAAAATTAGTTTCCAGTTTTTTTATTATGGAAACAAAAAATAAAGATGTAGGAGAAAATGGTTTATTGTTCTTTGCTGATTGTGGTTTAAATGTTGATCCAAACTCAGAGGAGTTAGCTCAAATTGCCATAGAAACAGCCAATTCTTTTAAACTTATAACTAATAAAATAAACATGGAAGAATATAAGAAATATTTATTAAAAAAGCCAGAATATATAAAAATTAAACAAAGTAAAGTTGTATTAGAGTCTAACAAAGATATTAAATTATGCCCTTTTGTATTATTAGAGGAAGGAAAAAATCTTAGCTGGTGGGGAAATTATAATGATGTAAAACATGAAAGAGTAAAAGAAAATAATTATAAAAAAGCTAATTTATCAAATGTTTTAAATTCTTTATGTGCATTATATATTTTAGAATCTTTTTATTACCAAATTAATTTTTATGATTGCGAACAAAATTTAAATAATTCCGTGCCTACTCCTAAATCAAAATTGTTTTCTTCAATAGATAATTTAAAAGATAATGTAGTTGAAAATATGATAGGTTTGATTATGCAAGAATGTTAAAAAGAAAGATATAAAAGAAATTTGTACTTATATTGATGGTAAAAATATTTCAAAATTGAAAATAAAGGGATGCTTCCAAAAGTACATAACAACTGTAGATTAGTTGTTATGGTCAAAATCGAGGAATCCCTTATAACTAGAGTTTTATCAAAAAAAATCTTTACATGAAACGACAGAAATCCAATAAATAGAGTAAACTAATAGTCGGTTTACTTTTTTTAATTCACATAATATACTTAAATTAGTAAGGAGGAGTTTAATGGATTCGAAAAAAACCGGAAAACTAATTGCAAAAAAAAGACAGCAAATAAATTTAACTCAAAGTGAACTTGCAAAAAAACTTTATATTACTGATAAAGCAATAAGTAAATGGGAACGCGGATTGTCGTTTCCAGACATAACTCTATTAATTCCACTTACAGAAATACTAAATATAAGCTTATATGAATTATTGAAAGGAGAAGAGAAAGATGAATGATAAAAAACCTGAACAAATAGTAGAAGATACTATAAAATATGCTAATGAAGAGATAAAAAGAATTAAAAGTAAATACTTAACCAAAGTAATACTATCTGTCTTTTTGTTAATTTTTATAACATTATTTACCGTGCTTGTTTTCAAGTATGAAAGACCTTTAAAGTATGATAAAAGCATGCTTGAAGTAGTTATTCCCAAAGATGATGGAATTGATATAAAAATTAAATTATCGAATTATGCTGCTACCAAAGCTGTTCTTGTTAAAGTAGATGAAAGATCTTATGATTTATATATAAATGTGACAACTACCTTAGCAAGCAAAATATTTAAAGATAAAGACAAAGAAAATAATTTATTAAGAGTTGGAAATGGTATGATATTTGATTTTCAATCTGAAACTTTAAGGGGATATATTCCAAATGGTTTTAATAATTATGTAATAAAGAGAATATATTATATAGATAATTTATCAAGTAAAATTTCAACATTAGCTGATAATAAATTAAATAGCCATAAAAATAAAATATTAATTTGGGAAAGAGAGTAATAATATTTGGTTAAAGAAAAGTCTTAGAGATAAGACTTTTCTTATGGGTTATAATATTAATTTACTGAACTAACATAGAATTCTCAAAAATAGCGTTAAAAATGGAGAAATAAATATGGAAAGCAACGGTAGTAGTATAAATTGTAAGACCAGTAGTTATGGCTGAAATAATTATTGATGGTAAAAACTATTATCAAATTTTATAAAAGATAAATATTGCCTTCGATATATATTTATGGTATATTCATATTATAAAACTATATTGAAAGGAGTTTATAGTATGGCTAAAATAATAAAAATAGTAGATGATGTTATATCCATTGGAACATCGGAAGGAGGTATTAAAGAAGTAAGAAAAAGTGATGTTAATTTTGAACCACAAATTGGTGATGAAGTAGAAATTTTTGAAACTGAAGAAAACTTAATTATTACGAAAAAAGAAGTTAAGTTAGAGCAAGCAAATTCAGGTATAAATATTAATGTTAGTAATAATCAAGAAACCGGACAACCCGTATATCTCGCAAACAATACAAAAGCAGTAAATAAGGTTATTTATTGTTTATTAGCGTTTTTTTTAGGTGGCATTGGTGTACATAAATTTTATGCAGGTAAAACAGGAACGGGCATATTATTTATTTTATTCTGTTGGACTTTTATTCCGGCATTTATTGCGTTTATAGATTTGATTGTTGCTTTGTTTAAGAAAGCAGACTCAAATGGAAACATTCTGGTTTAAATTAAAAGAATTATTTATTATAATATAAAAATATATTTATAATTTTTAAAAGTAACTAATTTATATTAATTTAGCTGCTTTTTTTATGGTAAAAATAGCAATAATGTAAATGTTATAAATAATTTAATTTTTAATGATTTATTTGACATGTTTATTTAATTATAATCAGATGAAAGAAGTCAATAAAAAAAGTCAATATATTGAATTTTTTGGGTTTGTTCCTATAGGAAAAGACATATCATAAATAAACATATTAAGGCTATAACATTATGATATAATAAAATGGAAAACAAATTAAAAAAAGGTGTAGCTTACGTAAAATAACAAAAATAATAAAGTTCGCACAAGTGCGACTATCTCGTG
>CAYTQE010000100.1:0-2665 GCA_964439985.1 uncultured Muribaculaceae bacterium
TTGCTATATAGCCATTAACGAGAAACAACGGTTTTTAAAGGGTTTTAAAGGGTAGGGTGGTATAGAAATGTCATAGTCCCACAACCCCCTGCCATTAAATTTAGGCCATTTTGCCCAGTATTTACGGGCTTTTTTTATTTTTAGGTACGATTTAGGTGCGATTGGGAACGATTTTTAAAATTATAAACCCTTATAAAATGGGCGTTTTTTGAGTTTGCTCTCTTCTGACGATAGTGAGCACAAATTATTTGTGATATAATTATATATAGGTGAATAATATGGGTAACAATGTATTCCTAAACGAAATAGAAGTATTAAAAGGAATTGAAGGAAATTTTAATTCTATTTTTAATAATAATGATTTTTTAGAATATGATGATGTTTATAAAATCACAAAAAATATGTTACCTAACAAACTTAACTTTGAAATAAAATATCTTTTTAAATATTTCAGCTATAGGAAATATAGTGATGAGTATAATAGGCTAGTAAATCTAATTTCTAACTCAAAAAGAATTATCGACAATCATAATGATACAGTTTTTCAAAATGAAAAAAAGAATTTTAAAAATGTTTGTGGTTTAGTTGAAGAAAAAGAGTTGGATGATCAGCAAATAGATGCTATTGTAAGAAAGAATAAGAACCAATTGGTAATTGCGGGAGCAGGATCTGGTAAGACTACAACTATCGTTGGAAAAGTTAAATATTTATTGTTAAAAGAACAATATAAGCCAGAAGATATACTATTATTGTCTTTCACTAATGCATCTGCAAGTGAAATGAAAGAACGTGTAAAAAAAGAAACCAATATTGATTTAGATGTAATGACATTTCATAAATTAGGTTTAGAAATAATAAAAAAGAGTAATAGCAAAAATGTAAAAATATTTGATAAAGAATTGTTTCAAGTTGTAAAAAAAGTTGTTAATAGAAATATTGAAAATCCTAATTATTTAAACAAGTTAATTTATTTTATAAGTAATGCCAGATTTCATGAGAAAGATGAATTTGATTTTACAAATGAAAAAGAGTACGAGTCATATCTTTCTTCTAATAGACCGACTACTTTAAAAGGAGAAATAGTTAAAAGTTATGGTGAGCTTGAAATAGCTAATTATTTATTCTGCAATAATATTGATTATGTTTATGAAAAAGAGTACAAGTTTGAAACTATAACCAATGAATATCAACAATATACACCAGATTTCTATTTACCAGAATATGATGTTTATATAGAATATTTTGGAATTGATGAGAATAAACAAGTTGCACCTTATTTTAAAGGTAGAGATGGTAAATCTGCTAGCGATGTTTATAATGAATCTATAGATTGGAAAAGAAAAACTCATAAGGAAAATAATACAATTATGATTGAAACATTCTATTATGAGAATAAACAGGGTATATTGTTAGATAATCTTGAGAAGAATTTAAATAAATTTAAAGTGAAAATCAATCCAAAAACAGATAGTGAGATTTGGGATATTATTCAAAAGAATAATAATGGATTATTGAATGAAACATGTCGTGCTTTTGAAACAATTATAAATCTAATTAAAAGTAATGCTTATACAATCGATTATGTATATTCTATGCCAGAAGTAGTTTCTTCTGAATTGAATAAAGTAACTCTTGATTTGATTAAACCTATATATGAATCATATCAAACAGGTTTAGATGAAAATGGTTGGATTGATTTTAATGATATGATTAATTTAGCAACAAACAGTATTCTTGATAATAAATATGAACATAACTATAAGTATGTGATTGTTGATGAATACCAAGATATGTCTAATTCTAGATACAGGTTGCTAAAAGCAATGAGAAACCAAAAAGAATATAAATTGTTTTGCGTTGGGGATGACTGGCAAAGTATTTATCGTTTTAATGGTAGCGATATTGACTTAATTACTAATTTTGAAAAATATTGGGGAAATACTTATATAAGTTATATAGAAAGAACCTATAGATTTACTTCAATGATGTCAGTATTGAGTGGTAATTTCATAATGAGAAATCCACACCAATATAAAAAGAATATTAATGCTAAAATGAGCGAGGATTTTGCAGTTAAATTTATCAATGGATATACAGAAAAAAATTGTATTGATTTTTTAGAAGAAAGATTAAACAAATTTGAAAAAGATAGTACAGTGTATTTGTTAGGTAGATATTCGTTTGATATAGATATGTTTAAATATAATAGCAGATATATAATCAAATATAATAATGCTGAAAATTTAACGGATGTAACATATTTAAAAAGAAAAGACTTGAAAATAAAATTTTTAACGGTACATAAGTCTAAAGGAGTGCAAGCTGATTATGTAATAATTATTAATAACAAAAACTATGGAATGGGATTTCCAAGTAGAATCAATGATTTGCCTTTGATTAGAATATTATTAGGTAACGGGTTAGATGATTATCCTTTCTCAGAAGAAAGAAGATTGTTCTATGTGGCATTAACAAGATCCAAGAAACAAACTATACTATTAACTATAGATAGCAATAGATCTGAATTTGTTAATGAGCTAGAAAATGCATATAATTATTTAATGAAAAATGATAAAGAATTAAAAAGGAATATTTATAAATGCTCTGAGTGTGGTGGAAGACTCGTTCCAAGAAAAGGCCCATATGGTTCATTCTTAGGATGTAG
>CAYTQE010000101.1:0-2606 GCA_964439985.1 uncultured Muribaculaceae bacterium
TAGTAAAGGACATATTAGAGACTTAGCAACCACTGGTAAATATGGTTTGGGTGTAGATACGGAAAAAGATTTTATACCTAACTATACGCCTGCAAAAGGCAAAAATGCGGTAATTAAAGAATTAAAAAAAGATGTTTTAAATTCAGATTTTATTTACTTAGCAACTGACCCAGATAGAGAAGGGGAAGCAATAAGTTGGCATTTATATGATGCTCTTGAATTAAATGATGATAAATATGAAAGAGTTATTTTTAACGAAATAACAAAAGATGCTGTTTTAAAAGCTTTTGATAATCCAGGGAAAATAAATAATGACTTAGTAAAAAGTCAAGAAACAAGAAGAATATTAGATAGAATAATAGGTTTTAGACTATCTAAATTAATGCAATCAAAAACTGGTGGTAAATCAGCAGGTCGGGTTCAAAGTGTTGCCCTTAAATTAATAGTTGACCGTGAAAGAGAAATAGATGCATTTAATGCTGAAGAATATTGGCAAATAACTGCTCAATTTCAAGACTTTGATAGTTTACTAGAAAAATATCGTGGTAAAAAAATTGAAATAAAAGGTGAAGCTGAAGCAAATGAGATATTAAATAAATTATCTAAATCATTTAATATCGAATCAGTTAGCCAAAAAGAAAAAAATAAAAAAGGAGTAATGCCTTTTATAACATCAACTCTCCAACAAGCTTGTGCTAGTAAATTTAATTTTGCACCAAGTAAAACAATGAGAGTTGCACAAAAGTTATATGAAAGTATCGATATTGGTACTGAAACTGTTGGTCTTATTACATATATGAGAACAGATTCAACAAGATTATCAGATTCATTTGTTGCTGAAACATATAGTTTTATTAAAAAGAAATATGGCGATAACTATCTAGGACCAGTTAAAAAAGGTAAGAAAAGTAAAGCCAATGTTCAAGATGCCCATGAAGCAATCCGTCCAACATCAATAAATAGAACTCCAGAATCTTTAAAAGAATATTTATCAGCTGATGAATATAAAGTATATAGTATTATTTATTATAGAGCTCTAGCTTCTTTAATGGCAGATGCTAAAACTTTAGCTACAACCATAATTCTTGAAAATAACGGTTATACATTTAAAAGTACTGGTTCAGTATTAACTTTTAAAGGTTATTTAGAAGCATATGGTAAATATGTAGATAATGAAGATATAATACTACCAGACTTTAGTAATTATAATACCAAAGTAATAATTGCTAATGATATAGTACCTAGTCAACATTTTACTAAACCACCAGCTAGATTTACAGAATCAACTCTTATAAAAGAATTAGAATCACTTGGTATAGGAAGACCTAGTACATATTCAAAAATAACTGAAACTATTAAAGAACGAGGTTATGTTAATATATTAGAAAAAAGATTTCATCCAACAGAAATAGGTATTGAAACTACCGATAAACTACAAGAGTTTTTCTCTAATATAATCAATGTCAAATATACCGCTAATATGGAAACAGAACTAGATGAAATAGCAGAAGCTAAACTTAGTAATATCGTAGTATTAAAAAAATTCTATGAAGAATTTGAACCATTAGTAGATAAAGCATTTACTGAAATGGATAAAAAAGAACCAGAACTAACTGGTGAAAAATGTCCAGAATGTGAAAGTGATCTAGTTATTCGTAATGGTAAGTTTGGTAAATTCACTGCTTGCAGTAATTATCCAACCTGTAAATATATTAAAAAAGAACCAAAAGAAGAAAAAGTTATATGCACTTGCCCTGAATGTAATCATTCCATTATTGAAAAAACAACTCGAAAAGGGAAAATATTTTATGGCTGTAATAACTATCCTAATTGTAAATTTGCTTTATGGGACAAACCTATTTGTGAAAAATGTCCAGAATGTCAAAGTATGTTAGTTGAAAAAGGAAAAATTATAAAATGCAGTAAATGTGATTGGAAAAAAAACAACTAATTATTGTTGCTTTTTTTTTGTTCATTTTCAAAATAATACTCAATCATACTAATAATAATATTATTAAAACTAGTGTTATACTGATCTGCAAGATTGCTCACTTTTTTAGCAAGATCATCTTTAATGTAAAGTGATTTATATATAGCGCTTTCTTTATGCTGGGTAGATTTTGGAAAAACATTCATACTACTCACTCCTAATTATATTTTAATACATATTACCAGATAAATATATAGCAGAAAACCTAATATAACATTTTTTAGTTATAAATTATATAATTATATTAATAGAGGTTTTTAAATCATGATTAAATTTAGTAAAAAAAGAATCATTTTTTTAACATATATATTTAGTTTAGCATTTCTTAGTATATTGTTAAACCTATCTTTTAGTTCGTTTACTAACCGAAGTGAAACAGCAATGACAAATATCAAAGTAGCAGGAATGGAATACTCCCTTCAAATAAATGGAGTACCGGGTACAACTATAACTGCAACTAAAAATAATACTACTAAATCAAATATAATAATAATATCACTAAATAACAGAGATTCTAAATATGAACTCATTTATGATGTATGTTTAGAACAAACATGCACTAATATTGTTCAAAAACCAGAAGGTTTAAATATAGAATATTCATCAAGAACAATAG
>CAYTQE010000102.1:0-2537 GCA_964439985.1 uncultured Muribaculaceae bacterium
TAGATTTTTCAATTCAGCTATTGATGTACCTAATTCTAAATCTTTAATTCTTTTAGCTTTTAACTCTTTTTGAGATTTTAATAATTATTCTTTATTCTTTTCAGTCATTATAAACACCATAATTCCTTTAATAATGTTCTATATTATAACATATATAATATTATTTATCAAATAATATTAGAAGATGGATAACTATATAAATTAAAACAGTAAGTGTCCAACACCTTGATATTAAAATTAATTAATCTTTATAATTCTAATTTTATTAATAATATCTAGAATAAAACGAAATGTCTAATGGTGGAAAGTATATAAAGTCTTGCGGATTTAAACTATAATAATTGTCTGTTGTCCATCCTTGAAAAATACCAAAATGAAGATGGGCCCCTGTTGTACAAACATCATAACTAATAGTACTACCTCCTCCTACTGTTCCGATAATAGTATTAGTATTAACAATATCTCCGACTTTAGCATTAAAAGATAATAAATGCATATATTCAGTAGTGTAATATTTACCATTAATAGTATGTTTAATATATAAACGATTACCACCACAACGAGTTCTTTCAAGTCGTGCTAAAACAATCCCTGGTGCCGAAGCATAAACAGGGGTTCCTTCAGCAATAGCTAAATCAATTCCTCGATGAAAAGGTGATACAGATGGTGTTGGTTTCTCTCTTTCCCCATACAAATCTGTTACTCTGGCTTGTATTAAGGGACGAAGAAAACCAGTTCCATAAGGCATACTTATACAATCGTTTATTTGTTGATCTATTTTACAACGTTGTGATTCATAAAAATTGATAGAGGCTTGTTCTACTTTTATTTTTTCATCAATAGTCAAAGCTTCTGCGTTGTATTCACTTATTCTTGAACCAAGTTTTTTTAATTGACTTGATAAAGTTATTAATAAGGTTTCTAAATTTTTTTCTTCTTGAGCCAAATCTCGTTGTAGTTGAATGTTTTCTTCAATTAATCTATGCATTTCATTAATCAGATTATCATTATGAATACTTATTTGTTCAACAACAGAACTTCTGTAAATAAAATCCGTCAGAACTTGAGCTCCAAAAACATATTCTAAATAAATATTTTGACCACTAGATATTTGTAAAAAATTAAGCACTTTATTTATTTCTTCTTGTTTCTCTTTTATTTCTTTTTCTAATTCAACAATTTTGTTCTTAGCTTCTTTTATTCTATTTTGACCGTCTATTATTTTATATTCAGTATCTGTAATTTGACCTGTAACTTTTTGATATTCTTGTTGAGTTAGTTTTTTAGCATTTTCTTGTTCCTGCTTTTGAGCTTTTAATTTATTTAACTCATTGTAATAATCTCTTAAAGTTTCAGCCTTTACTTCAGGAATATTTAAAAATAGAGGCGCTACAAAAATTATTAATAAAAGAATAGAAAACAATCTTTTCCTTTTAATCATTATATTTTTAAATACCTCCTTACTGCTTGATAACTACCCAACATTCCTACTACTACACCAATAATAGTTACAATCAACGATACAATAAACACAAATGGATATGGCTTTACAAGTTTAATAATAGAAGAGAATAATTGGCCTCCTAATTGATTATATAAAGCATAATACCCATATATTACTGTAACAACCGGAATAATAGAACCTATTAAACCTAAAAACATTCCCTCTATGACAAAAGGATTTTTTATACTAAAATTACTAGCACCTACTAAACGCATAATAGAAATTTCTCTTTTTCTTGAAAAGATAGTTAACTTAATAGTGTTAATTATTAAGAAGATTGTTACTATAATAAGGGCCGCCATCGCTATTAAAGATATCTTTTCAACCAAATGAAAAGTACTAAGCATTTGTTCAACCATTTTTTCGCCATAGTTAACTATTTCAACATTAGATATAGCCTTTATTTGATTAGCAGTTTCGTTTATTCTATTAATCTCTTTAACTTTAATCATAAAAGTATCTTGTAAAGGGTTATCTTCTTCATCCCAGGTATTCATAATGTCTTCAAAAGTTCTAGATTCTTTCATCATTTCTTTTTTAACCGTCTCTTTTGATTTAAAAATGTAACTTTCAACATTTTCATTATTATTGATTGCTTTTTCTATTTTATTAATATCGTTTGGAGAAACTTTAGCATTAAGAAAAGCAACAATTGTTACATCTTTTTCAATCGTTGTTGTAAAGTTTTCAACATTATATGATGCGATTAAGGAAAATGCAACAACAATTAAAGTAATAGCAATACAAACAACTGAAGCGAAACTTAAACTAAAATTACGACAAGTGCTTTTAAAAGCATCTCGAATACTTCTTCCAAAAATTCTAAATAGTTTCATGAATTACACTTCCTTCCGGATAATCTTTTATCAGCCTGCCTTCTTTTAAAAGAATAACTCTTTTTTTAAATTCATTAACAATATTTATATTGTGAGTTACCATAATAATCGTTGTTTTTAATTCTTTGTTAATTTCTTCCAAAATACGCATAATTTCCAAACTCATTTCTGGACTTAAATTACCGGTTGGTTCATCA
>CAYTQE010000103.1:0-2527 GCA_964439985.1 uncultured Muribaculaceae bacterium
TATAAAAAATATCAGCAGTTTCAGTTTTAAATATAACACTATGACAAACGTGGAAATTAAAAGTGTGATTAATAAGGAAAATATAATGTTGTCTATTATAGTGACTAATAAAAGAAATGTTAAAGGGAAAAAGTTAATGGATATTGCTTTTATCATTTATGAATTGATAATTATGTGCTGTGGAACTGGTATGAAGTTTATTAGTCGAAAATATATTAATAATAATAATGAAATATTGTTTTAGAGTAGCATAGTAAATAAATATTCGTATGCTAATAAAAGTGGAATGCAATCAAAAATTATAATACCTCTCAACAATCAATTTATAAATTCTCAAATAATAAAAAAATGGTTAGAATTAAAAGGTAAAACAGCATTATTGATTGATATATATTTTTCTATAATCAATTCAGACAATTATAATGAAGTTAAAATAAATATGCTTATTCAATGTATCGAAGGTTTTTATAAAAGTTGTATAAATGACTCGTTAGAGCTATGGGAAATATTAGAAAAAGCATTTTTGAAAAACAAACAAACCAGTTTCATTTTATCACCAACAGATAAAAGAAAAATAAAAGTTGGAAAGAGAAAAGAATGCATATTCTTATATAAAGCCAAAAACCATAGAAATTATTTTTCCCATTTAAACAACCATAAAAAGAAAAGTTTGTTTGAGAAGAAACAAATGAATTACGCATTTTGGAAAATCAATTTATGTTTTAGAGCATTAATTCTTGATTATATGGGATTAATTATCGATAAGGAATTAAATACACATATTATAGGAGAAATAGAAAAATTTAAAATTAAGCATAAAATAAGGTTATAAAACAATAAATTAAATCAAAATCAATTTACATTTTCAAGGAAAAATGATATAATTTCCTAAAGAAAGGAAATGTCATATTTATGAATAACTATGAAAAAATTATTGAATTAGCAAATAACAATAATGGATATGTTACATCAAAAGAAATCAAAGCCCATGGTATTGCTCGTGCATTTTTAACTAATTTAGTAAAACAAGATAAATTAGAGCGGGTTGCCCGTGGAGTTTACATGTTACCTACTGAACTGGTAGATATATATTATAAACTGCAAATTGTAAATAAAGATGCAGTATTTTCACTTGCAACTGCTTTGTATTTTCATAACTTATCAGATAGAATTCCAATTATTATTGATATTACTGTTCCATATAATTATAGTGGTAATTTATTAAAGAATAAAAATGTATCTTTAAATTATGTGAAAAAAGAAACATTAAATTTAGGGGTTGTAGAAGCTGAAACAAATTTTGGAAATAAAATTTTTGTATACGATATTGAAAAAACAATCTGCGACATTGTTAAAAATAAAGATAAAATGGATGCAGAAATCTTTACAAAAGCTATGCAAAAATATGTTTTATCAAAGACAAGGAACTCTATAAAACTATATGAATATGCAGAAATTTTAAATGTTAAAGAAAAATTAAGCGAATACATGAGGATCTTATTATGATGAATCAAGGTAAATTAAAATATTTGGTATCAAATAAAGCAAAAGGTAATAATACATTGTCTATTCAATATTACCAAATGTTTTTCTTTGAACATATTCTAATAAGAATTGCTGAAAGTAAATATAAGAATAATATTATTCTAAAAGGTGGATTACTGCTTTCTTCTATAATTGGTGAAGACTTTAGAACTACAAAAGATATGGACGCGACTTTAAAAAGTATTCCATTAAATAAAGAATCAATTACTAATATAATTACGGAAATTTTAAATGTTAATGTAGATGATAATATCATTTATGAAATAGTGGATATCAATGATATTAGAGAAGAAGATGAATATGGTGGCTTTCAAATAAATGTATTAGCAACATTAGATAAAATCAAAATGAATATATTAATTGAGCTTACTACAGGAGATGTAATTACACCGAAAGAAATAAATTATAAATACAAATGTATTTTTGAAGATAATCATATTAATATCATGGCTTATCCGGTTGAAACAATTATCGCCGAAAAATTTGAAGCCTTTATTAGTAGAGGTATTGATAATACTAGAATGAAAGATTACTATGATCTATTTATGCTGATATCTATTAAGGAAAATAATTTTGACAATAAAATATTAGTAAAAGCGATTGAAAATACATTTAATAAAAGAAAAACAAATTTTGAAATTAATAATCTAAACTCAGTTTATTTGTTGGTTAGAAATAGTAAAGAATTATTAAACTTGTGGAAAAATTATCAAAAGAAAATGATTTTTGCTGAGAATACGACCTATGATAATGTGATGGAAGCAGTTGTATATTTAATTAAGATTATAGAGAGTGAATTAGTTGATTAACATTATAATGAAAATTATTTCCGTTTATAATTCTTCCCATTATAATTTGGTAGCGAAAGAAAATATAAAAATTGTTTATTAGCTCGAATGATAAAATTTCACTAGACTTCTATCCACACTTGCGGTATGTTATAGATGTATTAACCTTGAGGGCTGAGGCATATAGATAATTC
>CAYTQE010000104.1:0-2510 GCA_964439985.1 uncultured Muribaculaceae bacterium
GTTAGTACTTTTTTACTAGTGTGAATGTATAGCTCACCACGATATTTTGTTGGCCAGCTCCTTGTTTCAATCTGCTTAATTCCTTCTTTAATTAAACTTGCCCAAGGTTCTTTTATACTAATTACTTTCATTATTTAAATACCACTTCCTTAGAGTTTAATTAATTAATAATTCTATATACAATTATACTATTTTTGATAAATAAAATCGAACTGTTTTGGTAAATATTATTATTACAAACAAAAACTCCTTAAATAAGGAGTTTTTAAACTTAATGGGGCGAACCCTATCTATTAGTTCAGCCCTCCATCTCACTAGTTATTTAACATTTTACTGGTATTTTTGATTAAAGTCTAGTGATTTTGTCAATTTTTCAATACCTTTTTCATACCCTTAATAATACCCTGTTCGATACCAAGCCTAAACCCTTGTAATCATTGGGTTTGCAAAGTTTTTAATATTATTTTTTCTTATTATTTTATCAATTTTTTAATTTCATAATTTTATAACTTTTTCAATAATACTCTTATAATACCTTGAATAATACCCTTATTAATACCCTACTCAATACCTAGTCAAACATACTTTGATATTACCCCTTATTTGCACCTTTATTTTATCAAAAATAGGATAGTTATTTCTATCCTATTAATCAATTATACAGTTCTTAATGCTGGGGTTTGCATTGCTTTTACTAATCTCGATTGATATTCTTTTCTTGCAAATTGTTCTTCAAGTGCTAATGTACTGCTTTTATATCTTTGATAAGCAAAGTCATAATCCCCATTTTCTATAGCTTCAACACACGTTCTGACAACATTTTCATATATATAATCATATGCAATATCAGCACCTTTGCCACATTTGTCAATTGCTGCCACTATAACTGGTGCAGTTTGATAATAATGTGCAATATCCTCCTGTGGTACAAAGTTATCTCTAAACCATCTTAATACAGTAAGTTCATAACAATTATCATCAAATGATTCTTGAAAATGTTTCATACAAGCTGATGTTAAGTAACAACTACCTGATGAAGTTTCTTTTTCACCTTTTACATTATCAACAGTAGTATAACTTTTATTGTCATAATCAACTTTTACGTGAACTGATTTGTGGTCTGGATCTTTAGGACTTTTATCATAAATATCTATTTTTGCACCACTTTTATCACTATAATCTGTTACTTTAATATGTACATCTTTGTCATTTTTTCCCATATTATTTCTTTCCTTCCTTTTCTATTTCTGATTTTCTTAATTCCATTACTTCCCACATCCAAATGACTATTTCATCAGCTAATTCACTTTCTTCACCAAGATTAGCATCAAATAACCATTTACTTTTCAAGTCTTCTAATCTGTTATAAACATTTAGCAATTCTTCGTGATGTATTAAAGACAACTTTCGTGAAACCATATAATCAGCCGACCACTTAAGAATAATAGACAACAATTCTTTATACTCTTTGTGTGCTTCTTTATATGATTCCAAAGCCGTTACTGTTGCAAGAGGTCCGATTAAACGAGCAAATGCAATTTCTACCTCTCGCTTTGAATTATCTGTTTTCATAATCTCCTCCTTTCTTTTCTATCAATTTAAAAGGTGACGAAACTGGTATCGGCACCTTTATTATGTAATTATCGAATACTGTTGTTTTTAGTGTCGATAAATCGTTCCCTTATTAAATTTGTATATTATACTAACAGATTATATATGAATATTCAAGTATAAATTCCATATTTTTCCAAATTTACTTAAAAAATAATTTTATAACTCGATCAAGTTCTTGAGGATTTAATGGCTTTCCTAAAAATTCATCAAAGCCTTTTGAAAGATAGTCCTCCCTTGCTGTACTACTTTCAGTATTACCGGTTAATACTATTATAGGTTTTGAAAAGCCTTCAGCCTTTAATTTTTGCATTGCTTCTGTTCCTCTCATTTCAGGCATCATGTCATCCATTAAGAGTAGGTCATACTCTTTATTTTCTAATCCTTTAAACAAATTTGCAGCACTTTCGTATTCATCTATAACACCAATATTGTAAGTTTTTAATCGTATATTTGCTACTTTCATATTCATGGCATTATCATCTATAATCGCTACTTTTTTATTACTATAGTCCATTCTTATTACCCTCCAACGTTTCTTGCTCGATAGTTATTAATATTTCAGTACCTTTTCCAAATGTACTATTTACTTTAATACTGCCATTCATAAGTTCTACTAACTTTTTTGTAATTGAAAGACCAAGTCCAGCCCCTCTAGCAATTGATTGATTACTATCAAAATCTATTCTTTCAAAAGCTGTAAATAATGAACCAATATCTTCTTTTTTAATTCCAATACCAGTATCAGTTACCTTTATATTCAAAGTACATTTATTATTTTTAATACTTGATTTTACATCTAATGTTATTGTGCCTTCTTTAGTATATTTAAATGCGTTAGATAAAACTTGTTGTAAAATTTGAGATACTGCTTTAGAATCCCCATCCAATAATTTTGG
>CAYTQE010000105.1:0-2464 GCA_964439985.1 uncultured Muribaculaceae bacterium
AAGAAGAAAAAGATTAAAGTTTTCTTTGATACTTTCTTTTTCAAAAGAAAGTATATAAATTAATATATTAGGAAATTATATTATATGCTGGTTGCTGATTTAATCGTTTTAATTGAACAGTGTATCTCAAACCACGATATTAACATCTTTCATATAAGTTATTAAAAGATAAAACAAAATAAATTTAATGCACTAAAAGGATTAAGGTGAAAGCATGAATTTTATTAAAAAATTATTTAATAAGAAAAAAAATGTTGAAGAAGTTTATGAAGATAAAGTAGATATACCTTCTTTATTAGAAGAAGAGTCTTTTGCATCTAATAAAGTAAATTTAATGGCAGACCCTATAGTTGATAATAACCCAGTTATAGAAGAAGTGATTAGAAAACCTAGTTTAGTAGAAGTTCCTAGTATAGAAAAACAATTATTAGAAAACGTTACTAAAGATGAAATAGAATTTCCTAAAGAAACAGAACCAACACTTAGCAATGCATTTAATATGTCGCCTATAGTTGAGAAAGATGAAATAGAAACTTTAGATGTAAATTTACAAAAAACACAAAAGTTTTGTCCTGACTGTGGAACAGCTAATGATGTCTTAAATAAATTTTGTGTTTCTTGTGGATATAATTTTAATTAGTACTTTTAAGTACTTTTTTTCTTGACAAACTTTTTCTAAAATTATATGATTAATGTGTAATAAAGTACACATAGGAGTAGTAACATGATTAAAGTAATAACAGGCCCCATGTTTAGTGGGAAATCAGATTCTCTATTAGATGAATATGAAAAAAAGTATCATAAAAGTAAAATATTATTATTTAAACCACTTATAGATACTAGAGATTTAGGTATAGTTAAAACAAGGAATAATAAAGAAGTACAAGCTATATTAATAAATGATTTAAAAGATATAAAAAAACATTTAAGTAGTAAGATAACAACTATATTTATCGATGAAGCAAACTTTCTAAAAGGTGATGTTAAAATCTTAATAGATTTATCAGTTAAAAATGATTTAGATATATTTATATCAGGACTTAATACTACTAGTGATCAAATACCTTTTGGAATTATGCCTGATATACTATCTATTGCCGAAGACATAGAAGTAAGAGTAGCATCATGTAATGATTGTAATAGAGATGCTATATATACTTACTATGATGGAATAAAAAAAGGTGATATTTTAGTAGGAAGTGATAACTATTTAGCACTTTGTTCTAGTTGCTTAAGAAAGCGTAGAAGAAAAAATGGAAGTAAAAAATAAGTTATATAAAAATCAGGGTATACACGTTATAACAGCACTCTTTACAGTAGAGCAAGGTATTACTAAGGTGCTACTCGTAAAAAGAACTAACGAGCCATTTCAAGGAGACTGGGTCTTAACTGGTGGTGCTTTATATAATAATGAAGATTTACTAGATGGTGCTCTAAGAGAAATAGAAGAAAAAACTAGTATTAAAAATATTCCCATAACAGAGTTTAAAACTTTTGGAAGATTTGATAGAAGTCCAGTAATGCGAATGGTAGCCGTAGCGTTTTTTGGAGTAATTGATTATAAAAGAGTTAAGGTTTTAAAAGAAACAGAAACTACATCAAATGCTGATTGGTTTCCAATTAATAAGATTCCACCTTTAGGTTTTGATCATGAAGAAATATTAGAAGAAGCTTTAAAAGAGTTAAAGAAAAGAATCACTAACTCAAATATTTTAAAAGCTTTATATCCAGATACTGTAACTATTCCCGAGTTACAAAAAGTATATGAAGCTATTCTTAATAAAAAGTTTGATCGTAGAAATTTTAGAAAAAAAATACTAAGTTTAAATATAATTGATGATACTGGATTAACTACTCAGTTTGATGGTAATAAACCAGCTAAATTATATAAGTTTAAGAAAAAAATAGCAGATAAGGAAGTACTATAATATGCAAGGAAAATTAATTGTAATAGAAGGAACAGATTGTTCTGGAAAAGAAACCCAATCAAAAAGATTATTAGAAAGATTACTAAATGATGGTGTTAAAGCTGAAGTAATGTCATTTCCAATGTATGATACACCAACAGGAGAAATAATTGCAAGAAACATATTAGGAAAAGAAGCTTATGGAAAATGTACTTTCCCAGAAGGTACAACAAACATTCCGCCAAAGGTAGCAGCATTATATTATGCAGCAGATAGAGCTTATAATATAAATAAAATCAAAGAAAAATTAAATCAAGGAATAACAGTAATTCTTGATCGTTATGTAGAATCTAACATGGGACATCAAGGAGCCAAGTTAGAAAAAGAACAAGATAAAATAGAAATGCTTCTTTGGCTTGAACATTTAGAATTTAGTTTATTAGAACTACCTAAACCAGACAAAGTAATATTTTTATATCTTCCATTTGAAATTGGTAAAAAGTTAAGAGAATGTAGATTAGAATCCTTAGATGGTGCTGAAAAAGATGAAAATCATT
>CAYTQE010000106.1:0-2442 GCA_964439985.1 uncultured Muribaculaceae bacterium
TGTCTTAAAATGTGATGTTAGAGGTTCAGAAGAAGCAGTTAAAAATGCTCTAGAAAAAATAGATATTGAAGGAGCTAAAATTAAAGTAATTCGCTCAGGAATTGGAACAATTACTGAAAGTGACATAGTTCTAGCAAATGCCTCAAACGCTATTGTAATTGGTTTTAATGTCGCACCATCTAATATTACTAAAGATGTAGCTAAAGAATATGATGTAGAAATTAGACTATATCAAGTTATATATAAACTAGTAGAAGAAATGGAACTAGCAACGAAAGGATTACTAGATCCTGAATTTGAAGAAAAAATAACTGGAACAGCCGAAATTAGAAAACTATTTAAATTTAGTAAAGTAGGATCAATAGCAGGAGTAATGGTTACTTCAGGAATAATAAAAAATAACTCTAAAGTTAGAGTTATCCGTGATTGTGTAATTATATTTGATGGAAAAATATCATCAGTACAAAGAGAAAAAGATACAGTAAGAGAAGTTAAACAAGGTTTTGAATGTGGAATAACAATCGATAACTTTAATGACTTAAAAGAAAATGATATTTTAGAAACCTATGAAGAGGTGGAAATAAAAAAATGAGTAAAATTAAAACCGAAAGATTAGGTTCTCAAATAATTAGAGAATTATCAATGATTATCTTAGAAGAAGCAAGATCAGAAATATTAAAAAGTATTACAATTACAGCAGCAGATGTTGCATCAGACTTAGGACTTGCTAAAATATATTACACTTACTTAGGAGACTATGAAAAAGATCTAGTTCAAAAAGAACTAGATGGAGCTAGTAAATTTTTAAGAACTGAACTTGCCGAAAGAATAGATGTTAGACACACACCAGAACTAAGATTTATATTTGATATATCGATTGAATATGGTTCTAATATTGAAAAAATACTATCGGAAATAAAAAAATAATTTATTATTGGGGGATAATAAAATGGTTCAAATTAAAAAAATTGAAGAAAAAGACTATCAAGAATTAGAAATGATGTATGTTGATTATTATCAAACATTATTTGGTAAAGATTGGACAGATAAAATTCCAAGTGAAAAAATTAGAAACTTTTTAGATATTAAAAGAATGTATGCTGAACATTCAACAAAATGTGCATTTAAAGATAAACCACCAATGGGAATGATTGATAAAACAGTCCTAGGATTATATGCTAGTACTAGATTATTAGGCTTTGCTTGCGTTGGAATATACGATGATAATAGCGGAGGAATATACCATTTATATGTAAAACCAGAACATCGTAAAAAATTCATAGGTGATTATAAAAATAATCGTTTAGCAGTAGAACATTTAGCAAATGGAATAATTGAATACTATGATAAACATGAAGTTAATTCAGTTGCTTTAGAAGTCCCACATACTATGAATAGTGTAAAAAAAATAGTTGAAAAATATGGTTTTATTCGTCTATTTGATTATGAAGAATCAACTAAGTATATAAAAGAGAGGTAAATTATATGACTGGAGCTATTGTTATAAATAAAGAAAAAGATCTTACTAGTAGAGATGTAGTTAATCGATTAAATCAAATGCTAGAAACAAAAGAAATAGGTCATACAGGTACTTTAGATCCACTTGCAACAGGAGTCTTAGTTTGCTTAGTAGGTAGAGCTACTAAACTTAGTAACATTTTAACAAATCAAGATAAAGAATATATTGCTACATTTAAACTTGGTATTTTAACTGATACATTAGATATAACAGGAACAATCCTAAAAGAAGAAAATATTGCTATTAAAAAAGAAGATATTATTAAAGTATTAAAAACATATATAAAAACTTATAATCAAGAAGTTCCTATCTATTCAGCAGTTAAAGTAAATGGTAAAAAACTATATGAATATGCTCGGAATAATGAATATGTAGAACTACCTAAAAGAGAAGTAACTATTTATAATATAGAACTACTAAATATTAAAGATAACATTATAACTATTAAAACTAAAGTATCAAAAGGAACATATATCAGAAGTTTAATAAGAGATATTGGCAAGTCTTTACAAACAGTTGCAACTCTAACAGAATTAACAAGAAGTAAACTAGGTGATTTTGATATAAAAGATTCATCATCAACAGAAGATGTATTACAAAATAAACATAAACTATATACTGTCAAAGAAATATTAAAAGATTATCCAACAATGGAAATAGACCCAGAAATGTTATATAAAGTTAGAAATGGTCAGATACTAGATATCAAAATAAAAGACTATTTGTTATTTACCTCAAACAATCAAGAAATAGCTTTATATCAAAAATATAAAAAAGATGAAACTAAAATAAAACCAGCTGTAATGTTTTACTAGCTGGTTTTTCATTGAAACAAACTAAAAAATATAGTATGATTAAACTATGGAAGATAAAAGAATATATCGTTTTTTACTATTAATAGCAGTAGCAATACCTCTAGTATT
>CAYTQE010000107.1:0-2358 GCA_964439985.1 uncultured Muribaculaceae bacterium
TCGCCGACTTTGCTCATAATGGTAATCCTAAATAGTCATTAATCACTTTAATCATTTCCTTTTGGTGTTCAGCAGCTTTATTATCACTCCAATTGTCATTACTATAAATTAAATCCATTTTTAGTGAATCTAATTTTACCCGATTGTTATTTACAAAACGTTGTCGTTTTTCATTAAATGGTAAATTACTATACTCAGAATTTATACTTCTGGAAACCAAAGACAGATTCCCAAAATTATTAAGCATATCTTCCGAAACTGTATTGGTGTCAGTATTTTTTTGAGTTTGAGGGGATATATGTTCGACAGAATTTTTAGCAGTCATTTTAAAGTTTTTCCATCTTTCATCTCTAGAAGCAGACAACTTTTCCCAAAGAATATACTCAAGTTTATAAAACCAGTAATGCGGAAATGCTGTACCCAAAGGTTTTTTGAGTATTGATGTGTCTAATACGGTTTTATAATCTTCATTTTCTAAAAACTTTCTTGTCCTTACCGTTAAGGATTCTTGCTCAGTAGAGCATAATAAGTAATTGTCAATACGTTTTAAATACTCAAATCCATTTTGCCCTTTGTATTTTAATAGATAATTCAAATAAGGAGTAAGCCAGTAATGGGTTGTAATTTGTTGTGAATGGTACAACATACTTTGAAGCAGGGCTTCGGCCTCATTTGAGGTTGGTTGACGTCGCCTTAAATAAAAATTATTCCGGCTTTCGTATTTCTCTAATTTACATATCAAATGAGATTCGCTATCTTCCTGACGAACCCACTTAATTACATGTTTATCAAAATAATACCGCACCCTCCAAAGAAGTTCAATAAACCTCTTAATTTCATCTGGCTCTCTGTTTGAATTAAAAAAGTTATTAGAGAAAATAGTCAATAATTCCTTATCGAGAATTTTTGGGATGTCGTTTTCTTTTTTTTCGGCAAGAAAAATGCGTAAAGTATGTTGGAGCAACATAGGGAACGTAATTATACTTCTAATGTCATCAGCTTCGTATTCGGCTGACTCAGAACTGTCTTTTAATTCAAAGGTTTCGGTAGAATTTAAAATATTTGAAAGACTTAATGGTATAAAGTCATCATTTTGCGATGTAGTAATTGCATTCAGTAATATTAATGGGTCTGAAAGCTTTTCTATACCTGATTTTGCACTATCGTTATCAAATAGATCTTGTATTCTTAGCTTTGCAATGTCTCTAATATTCTTTTCAACATAGCTTTCCATATAAGAACAAGCATCCCAGATATGGCTGTATTTAAATCTATCTACCGAAGGTATTTTATTTAATAACTGAGCTTTTAATATTTCGTGATGCTGTAATTGAACGCCTCTATTGTTTATAATTTCAAATAGCTTGTTTAAATCGGTCTGCTTGGGGACTTCGGTAAATATTAATTTTACTTTCTCGTGAATGAAATTTGCAATTTCGCGGGATTTACCTACATGGTCTCTATCAAATTGTTCTTTGTATTTATGGATTAAGGATAATGCATTAACAATATGCGATGTGGCACCTTTAAGTTTATTACCGTTAATATATTCTTTAAAAAACAGGTAAATATCATCACGAATGGCAAAGGTTACACGATGTCTATTTTTGTCTTTCTCAAAACGTTCTACAAAAGGCTTTAAATCATCACCTAAGACAATTGAAAGCATCCATAAAGTAGTAAACCTTTGTTGACCATCAATAAGGTCGTATATTTTACCGTTTTCAAGGGTTTCATTTTCCACAACCAAAACGCCGCCTAAATAAAATAATTCCTTTCCATCGGAAAATGCTGTTTCTATATCTTCTAATAAAGTTTTTATTTGTTCTTCTTCCCAAACATACAGACGCTGGTATATAGGAATATTAAAGAAGAATTGTTTTTCTTCAACTTCTTTAAGTGTTATCAGTGTTGAATCAATTTTCATTTAATTCCTTTTTACATTAATAAATGCATCAGTTATCCAGTCAGCTTTATGGGAAAAATCAGTTTTACCATAATAGATTAATACATTGTGTTTATAGACACCCTGAACCCCTTTGCCTCTTTCTATTTTCTCGTTTTGGTAGGTATCTTTCGTATGATTGATAGTTTTTAAAAACTGAATAACCTCTTCGGGACGAAATGCCTGACTTATTACATCAAGTAAATTATTATCGGATTCTTTCAAGAATTTCAAAGGTGCTTCTTTGAAAATATATTGTTTTTCGATACGTATAGCACCTAAAACATGGTCGAGCCATAGCGAAAATTCTAACAATTTTGTGCTGCCAAATTTGTCGTAATACATTACTGTTGATAGTACAAACAATTCTTTTAAATAAAGCGAAATATTTGACCATACTTGATTGTAGAAGT
>CAYTQE010000108.1:0-2350 GCA_964439985.1 uncultured Muribaculaceae bacterium
AAATAAGCTGAAATCAGCTTATTTAAAAATTAATTCAAATTTATTTTAACTATTTGCCCTAAAACTCTTTACACTAACACAGCAAGCCCAGTAATTACCAGGGCCAGCCTTCTATATATTATGCAGAAAATTATAGTTTGGAGAGGAAATCTATCTTCAAAAAAAAAGCACTTTCGTACTTTTCTCGGTTCTATAATAAATAGTGTTGGTGGGTAATCACTACACTATTTTTAATATTAAAAAAAACATGTAGTCTTGATACAATATAAGTGCAAACAAATATTGAAAGGTCGTGACTACATGTCTAATAATGATTATATAATAAATTTGCTAAATATTAAAGATAAAAACATTCATATTATCCCTAATATGATTGATAATTTGATTATTAAAGGGAAAAACACTAAAGTTATTTATGGTGTTCTTACTTATAAACCTAAATATTGTTTATGCTGCGGTGTTATTAATCAATCAACTAACGATATCATTAAGTGGGGATTTAAAAGAAAATGCAAAGTGAAGATCCCTAAAATATCTAATTGTAATTCTATTTTACTTCTTGATAAACAGAGGTTTTTGTGTAAACACTGCAGGAATACTTTTATTGCTGAAACTGATTTAGTTAAGAAGTATTGTAACATTAGTAATAATACAAACACATTAGTTAGATCTGAGCTTATGACTAAAACTAGTCAAAAAGATATTGCTCAAAGAACTAATATTTCGGCTTCTTCTGTAGAACAAATTTTATTAGATATATCATCCAATACTATACTAAGGCATTCTAATCTTCCTAAAACTATGAATTGGGATGAGTTTAAAGCTACTAAAGATACCAAAGGTAAAATGGCTTTTATTATTATGGATAATCAAAAAGGGTCTATTTTTGATATCTTAGACTCTAGATTCTCTTATGATTTAGAAAAATATTTTAAAAGATATTCTAGAAGTCAGAGAAATAATGTTGAATATATTGTTACTGATTTTTACTCAGGTTATCTTTCTCTCGCAAGAAAATTATTTAGAAATGCCAATATAGTAATTGATAAATTTCATATTGTAACACAAATATACAATGCTCTTAATATTACTAGAGTAAAGCTTTGTTATAAAAGTAACCCACATTATAACAAGCTAAAAAAATACTGGAAATTAATTTTAAAAAACGAAAAAGATCTCTCTGACGAAAAAAATTATTCCAAGAATTTTAGAAAAGAAATATCACAAAAAGAAATTGTTACATTCTTAACAAATACTGATATAACTCTCAAGGCAACCTACGAATGTTACCAGGGTTTAATCGATTCAATTGATAAATCAGATTTTATTAAATTTAAATCAATTATTCATAATCAAGACAAAAATTTACCAGACAAAATGAAGAAAGCACTCAAATTGTTCAGAGATCATGAACAATACATTGAAAACACATTTAAATATAATATTAACAAGGGAATTATTGAAGGAACCAACAATTTAATTAAAACGGTTAAAAGAATTGCTTTCGGTTATAGAAAATTCAAAAATTTCTCTACAAGAATTATGTTAATTAAAGGCGTAATAAAAGGATGAAAAAATTCATCCTTCACATACTTATTTTGTATCTGTTTATTCTTCACCAACACTATTTGACAAAGAACCCTTTTCTCTATTTAACCAACTATTACCATCGCTGCTGTTAAAATAATTACGGAAACTATTCCAATTGTTAGAACTACTTTAAATGACCATTTAAACCAAGTTCTGTATTCAACTTTAGCTAGAGCTAGTCCTCCCATAATTGCTCCACATGTTGGAGTAATTAAGTTAATTAGCCCATTAGCTGCAACATAACTCATAATAGTAACTGATGGATTAAGTCCAATACCATTAGCAATTGGTGCGACAATCGGTGTAGAAAGGTTAGCAAGTCCTGATGAAGATGGTATTAGAATAGATAAGAATAAGTGTAAGATATAGTTAAGTGGTGTAAATACATAAGCAGAAGTTCCTCTTAGAGCCTCAACTGCATTAGTAATAATATAATCACCTAATCCAGTAATATTCATGATAACACTGATACCTCTAGCAACAGCAATAATCATAACTACTGAAACTATTTCTCCAACACCTTCCATGAAAGTATCGACTATTCCTTCTTCTCCTAAGTCTCCAACAATACCAATAATAACTGCCATTAATAAAAACCAAGTAGCTGCATCAAGGAAATAGAAATAACCAAATGGTTGACCTGTTAAAATAGCCGACCAATGTTTTCCTGAGTCAGCAACTTCAGCACTTATAACACCAAAGTCTACCCAAGGAATAAATCCAACAATCATGACAACAAATGTTAGTCCAAATAACCAAA
>CAYTQE010000109.1:0-2350 GCA_964439985.1 uncultured Muribaculaceae bacterium
TTTTTATTAAATTTCCTAATCGATATTATTTGAATTAAACTAGATAAAGTTTCTACTACAAATACTCCACCTATAACAATTAAAGATAATTCGTGTTTAGTTAGTATTGCTAAAGTTGCTAAAGCTCCTCCTAAAGCAAGAGATCCAGTATCACCCATAAATACTTTTGCTGGATGAGTATTAAATACTAAAAACCCTAATAAAGAACCTATTAACACAAATGAGAATATTGCTAGTTCTTGATAACCAGCTACCCAAGTTGTACCCCATGCTATTACACCATAAGCAATAAAAGCCATTACTGATAATCCACCACATAAACCATCAAGTCCATCGGTAATATTTACAGCATTAGTTGTTCCAACTAATACTAAAAGTATAAATATTCCAAATCCCCATCCTAGTGAAATATCAATATTAAGTGAACTTATTATCAGAGATGAATCTCCACCATTATGTCTATATATAACATAGAATACTAACGCTATTATTATTTGATAAAATAGTTTTGTTAAAGTACTAAGTCCTTTATTATTGTGATATTTTATTTTTAAGAAATCATCGACAAAACCTAATATTCCATAACAAACAAATACATATAATAGAATTGTTAAGTTGGAATTTATTTCAATTGATCCTCTTAAATAAAGTAAAAGCATAATTATAATGGTAGGAATAATAAATATTAAACCACCTACTGTAGGAGTACCATCTTTTTTTAAATGTCTTTTGTTGATTAACCTACTTACTGTTTGACCAGCTTTTAATTTTTTTAAAATAGGAATTAATATTACTGCTGTAATTAATGATAGGACAAATCCTAACATTAAACCTAATACTGATTTTGCTAAAATTAACATTATATGCACCTCTTAATCATTATACTATTAATTTTAATCCTTTGTAAACCTTAATTTAGCATTAACTTTATAGTACTACCTTCTTTTACATAACTGTTTCCTTTAGGACTTTGACTTACAATACTATTTCCTGTACCACTATATTCTACTTTAAAGTTTTTTAATAAACCTTTGATATCTTCAATATTTTTACCTATTACATCTTCTAAATATAAATATTTAGTATCAAGCCATGTATAAGTTCTTAATAGTTCATTTTTTATTGGTTTATATTCTTTATAATCAATTATACTAAGCATTATATTTTTAGCAATAGGAGCAGCTACAGTACCACCATACTGAGTTACTCCTTTAGGATTATCGATTGCAACATAAACGATATAATCAGGGTTATCTGCTGGTAAAAAACCTATAAAAGATAAGATATAATTACCAGTCATATATACACCGTTATTAACTTTTTGAGCAGTACCTGTTTTTCCTCCTACTCTATAATTTTCAATATAAGCATTTCTTCCTGTTCCATGAGCTACCACTCTTTCTAAGGCGTATTTAACCATATCAGATGTTTCTTTAGAAATAACATTAGCAATTAATTTTGGTTTATTTAAAACTATCATTTCATTAGTTTCTGGTTCACTAATACTTCTTACTATATAAGGGGTATATAAATATCCACCATTTACAGCGGCACTAACACCTCTTACTTGTTGAAGTGGTGTAACACTTATTCCTTGGCCAAAAGCTGTTGTAGCAGTCTCTATTGGTCCCATTTGATCTAATTTAAATAAGATTCCAGATGATTCTCCATTTAAATCTATTCCTGTTTTTGAACCAAAACCAAATTTAAGTAAATAATCATGTAAAACTTTAGTTCCGAGTCTCTGTCCTAATACTACAAAACCAGGGTTACAACTATTTTGAATAACTTCTAAAAATGTTTGATGACCATGACCTCCTGCTTTCCAACATTTTATTCGAGCTCCTTCTACTGTTATTGATCCTGAATCATGATAATGATCTTCAAATATATTTAATTTTCCTTCTTCTAGAGCAGCAGCTATAGTAATTATTTTAAATGTAGAACCAGGTTCATAAGTAGCCCATATTGGTAAATTACGATTAATTGTCTCAACATCATATTTTTGATAATGATTACCATCAAAATTAGGTCTACTACTCATTGCTATTATTTCACTTGTATTTGGATCCATAACTAATATAAGTGCTTGTTCGGGATTTAAACTAGCCATTACATTATCAAGTTCTCTTTCAACTGCTTCTTGAATATTTAAATCAATTGTTAAAGAAATATTATTTCCTTTAATTGGTTCATCATACACTTCACTTAAATTAAGACGCGCGCCTTTTCCATCTGAATAATATTTTATAGCGCCATCTGTTCCTTTTAAATATTTATCATATTCTAATTCTATTCCTGATAATCCTTGATTATCAATTCCAACATAACCTAAAACATGAGATAAGAG
>CAYTQE010000110.1:0-2262 GCA_964439985.1 uncultured Muribaculaceae bacterium
GTAACATATGATTTGCATAAATAACAATATTTGCACCCCATTCCGCAAGAGTTTCTTCATTTACATGGTTATAAGTAGAAGGCACAACAACTATTGGAGTCACAGAATTATGTATTCTGAATTTTTGACAAAAATCTTTTAATAAGTTAAAGTAATAGACTATTAGGTGATGTATATGAAGTTTGAAGATTATTATAATAATTTAAATCCGGAAATAAAAGAATACTTTAAAATGTTAACTCCAGTATTTCCTAGATTTTTAATTCCATTTATAGAAACAAATACTATGATGCGTTTAAAAGATGTTGGTTATTTTTGTGGAATGGATTATGGAAATAAAGAAATATATAATTTTAAATATTATTTATCTACTTTAGAACACTCTATATCTACCGCGTTAATCGTATGGGATAAAACTTATGATGAAAAACAGACCTTAGCGGCATTATTTCATGATGCTGGAAGTCCAGCTTTAAGACATGTAATAGATTACTTAAATAATGATCATATCTTACAAGAGAGTACTGAAATTAATTTATTAGAAGTAGTATCTCAAGATGAAAAATTAATACGTTTAGTAAAACTTTTAAATTATTCTTTAGAAGAAATAATAAATTATAAAAAATATCCATTAGTAGATACACCTAGACCAAAATTATGTGCTGATAGACTTGACGGGATATTTTTATCTAGTTTGGTTTGGGGTCGGTATACCTCACTAGAAGAAATAAAAAATATTTATGAAAATATAATAATTGTTAAAAACGAAAAAAATGAAGAAGAATATAGTTTTATAAATGTATTAGAGGCCGATATTTTAGTAGATTTAAATGATAAATTTGACAAATTAACTCATAGTAATGAAGATTATTTTTCTATGATGACTTTAGCTAATATTGTAAAAATATTAATAGAAGAAGAAATAATTATATATGATGACTTATTTGAATTAACTGATAAAGATATATTTAATATAATTAATAATTCATTATATATAGAAGAAATTAATAATTTATATAAAATGTTTATTCATAAAACATATAATCCTAATTTAATAAGAATACCTATTAAAAAAAGAGTAATAGATCCATTAATTTTAAATTTAAGATATTCTAAATACTAGAATATCTTTTTAATTAATAATCATGATATAATATATTAAGAAATAGATTTTATAATGTAAACTAAATTAAAGGGTTACATTAAAAGCATATAAAAGAAAAATGAAAGAAGTTGAAGAAAATGAAAATGATATCATGGAATGTAGCAGGATATAGAGCAGCACTTAAGAAAGGATTTCTTGATTTTTTCTACGCAGAAGATGCTGATATATTCTGTTTACAAGAAGTAAAAGCAGAAAAACATCAAATAGAGTTTGATGCAAAGGATTATCATGAGTTTTTAAATCCAGCAGAAAGAAAAGGCTATTCAGGAACTATGGTTTATACAAAAGAAAAACCACTTAGTGTTAAATTCGGGTTAGATCCTTTTATAGAAGATAATGAAGGTAGGGTAATTACTTTAGAATTTCCTAAATATTATTTAATAACTATTTATACACCAAATGCTAAAGGTGATTTATCTCGTTTAGATTATAGAATGGTCTGGGAAGATAAATTCTTAGCATATATTAAATCTTTAGAACAAATTAAACCTGTAGTAATATGTGGGGATTTAAATGTAGCTCATACAGAAAATGATATAAAAAATGCTAAAGCTAATATAGGGAATGCAGGTTTTACTTATGAAGAAAGAGAAAAATTTACTAATATGATGAACCATGGACTAATAGATACATTTAGATATTTAAATCAGGATGTTAAAGATAAATATACATGGTGGAGTTATATGGGAAGAGCAAGAGAGAATAATACCGGCTGGAGAATAGATTACTTTTTAATATCAAATAGTTTAAAAGATAAGCTAATTGATGCCTATATATATGATAATGTACTAGGTAGTGATCACTGCCCAGTAGGAATAGAAATAGATTTATAATTCATTATTACACACTTATTTTATTTTTGCATATGATTTAATTGTAAAAGCTATTGTTTTTTGCTACAATAGTAATGGTTTTTATACCAAATATACACATTTACTGATTGAATTATTCTAGTGGCCATGAGGTTGAATAATTTAAGAAGAGGTAAATGGATGAAAAACAAAGGAGAGTGTTTTATATGGCTGTTGTTTCTATGAATTATTTATTAGAAGCAGGTGTTCATTTCGGACATCAAACTAAAAGATGGAATCCTAAAA
>CAYTQE010000111.1:0-2209 GCA_964439985.1 uncultured Muribaculaceae bacterium
TTGGCAATGTGTGTGGCTGTTGAGCGTTGGCATTATTCAACCATTTTTTTAAAGTCCTTTGTAAAATATTCTCTTACTGATTCGTTTACGCCTTTAGGGTCGTTATAGAAAAACAAGTCAATTTGAACTTCTTTGTTTTGGTACTTTATTGTATGTCCATTGAAAATATTCTCATATCCTTTTGCTTTATCTTCTGCGTTACCTGTTCCTACTACATTACCTTTTGGGTCAATGAATTTTATAATTAGTTTGTCGCTGTCTTTTGGTTTTAACCAAAAAATAAAGTCAGGAAAGAAGTTTCTATATTCTTGTTCTCTAGTGTCATAATAAGGTATAGAAACATCATCTGTTGTCTGGTCTATTTTTGAGAAATACCACCAATCGTATTTTTCAAGTTTGTCCCGATTTGCTTGTAGTTTCTTTAAAAATTCTACTTCTGAAGGAACCCAAACAATGTGTTTAAAAAGTTGTTTGTGTGCTTCTGATGTAAGTATGATTGGATTGTAGTAATGTTCTACTAAAAAATCTGTGTTTAACTCAAGCTTCAAACCGTTGTACGAATAGTTGTTTGGTTTGTCTTTACTGTTAAATAAGTCAAGTTGTTCCTGTAATTGCTGGTCGTTTAGCTTCTTTGCGGTGTATGCTGCAACTATATCACTAACTGAATCATATTCTGATTTACTTCCTTTTATAGAATCAATTATCGCTTGTTCTAAAAGTTCAAGCTCGTTGTCAGGAAGATTAGCAACTTCAATTTTATCAAAGTGGTTTATTTCCGTCAATACTGGTTCAAATGATTTCAGGCGTTTAGGTTTTTGATTGAAATGTTGATTTAGAAGCAATAAATTGTCAATTGGTTTGCGAATAGAACGAGAAACGGAAAAATTGAAATTTGTTTCAACTCTAATTTTTTCTAAAGTAGTTACCAATGTTTTTGAAACATTGATTGGTGATTGCATCAAAACAATTTTGTCTTGGACTCCTGCACTTTTTCCAACGTATTCTAAAAGGTCGTTGTATTCATCACGGTTTATTGAATACGCAGGAATTTCTGCGATTACTTCTTCGTATTTCGGTATAAGTAATTCTTGAGGAATGACTGTTTTAGAAATGTGTTTAATAATTTTCCAATCGTCAGCATCTTTTTCTCTGCTTAGATTTTCAGTAATATTTTTTATTACTTCCTTTTTTGTAGCAAACAGAAACAAACTTTCTAAAGGTAAATTTCTTTTTAGAATGTCGGCTTTAGCTTTAATGTCTATGTACCTAGATAGTGTTTCAGTTTCTTCTGGATTAACAATGTATGAAAGTCTTTTTCTGATACCTGGAACTGGCTGAATCCTTACGCCACGCCCAATGGCTTGTAAAACGAATTTTTGTGCTCCTTCGTCAACCCCAATATTTATAAAGTTGACAACATTCGGACGATTACTGTCCCATCCCTCTGTAAATATTCTAGAACCAAGCAATATGTTAATACTGCTTTCTTGACTATTAATGGTTTTAAAATAAGACTTAGTTAATGGTGTTTCGGTGTATTCGTAGTTTTCTAAAACATTGTCACTCCATTTTGTGGCATCAGAAGCTACTAACAAACAAAAGTGTTGCCCTGCATTGGCTGTTTTCAAACGAGAAGCTACTTCACGACTATTATTGGCGATTCTAGTGTATTCAATCTTACCAAATGCGGATGCATTAAAAACTTGTTTTAAAATGTCTTCTTTGGTTAAATTTTCAATGATTTGAACAAATGAACCGGGTATTTCTGCTGTATTGAATTGATAATCTCTATGAATTATCAAATCTTGTCTCAACACTTCTTTGGCTTTATCTAAGTCGTATTTTCCTGAGGCAACAATAGCTAATTGCTTAAAAAATAGTTTCAATTCCGCATCAATCGTATTGACTTCATTTGCAATAGTAATAAGCAAAGGATTATGAAATAATTCAGGATGCTTGGTTTTGATAAACTTGGCTTCCTTTTTTATAGCAGTCAGCACTAAAAGCGATTTGACTACCATTTCCGTTTTATCCGCTTCTGAAAATTCGTCCTGCTTTTTCTTGTTCCAATTCTTGTACTCTTGTCCGCTTACTGTGATATGCTTTCCATAACCTGTTTCAATGAATTTTTTTAGATTGAAATTATATGCAGTTGTAACAATGTCAACTGTATCTGTAAAGGTTGCTGAAAAGCTAAAAATAAAACCTT
>CAYTQE010000112.1:0-2201 GCA_964439985.1 uncultured Muribaculaceae bacterium
AAATGACCGCTTTACAGTAAGTGATACCTCAATTGGCAATGCTGCTTTAACTTATCCAATTGGCACAATAACAGGAGATGAAGCAGCAATGGCTGGACTAGTTTATGGAGTTAATAATTCAACTAATTTTTTATATACAAGTAAATATTACTGGACCTTGTCACCTCATTACATATCTTTAAATTTACATGCTAGTAATCATGTAGTTGGTTTTACAGGAGGATTATCTACAACCTTTGTTATAGATGGAGGTATAGCTATTAGACCTGTATTATCAATTAATTCTCAATTAAAAGTTATAGGTGAAGGAACAAATACTAATCCATTTAAAATAATATATTAACTCTACTTATAAATATAGAATAAACAATAAATAATCCGATTAATAAAAGTAGTAATATTTTCTTTTTAATATTATTACTAGTAATACCTATAAGAGTAAAACATTCAAAAATCCAGCTCATAAACAAAATATTTTGAACATTTTCAATAATACTTAAAATAGATATTTTTTTAAATATAATATATTCTGGATATTTATAAATTGAAGCAACAGGCACTCCTAAAATCGCTATTATTAAAGTAAAAAGTATTAATGTATATAATGTAGATAATAAATAAATTTTATAATTATATTTTTCTTTAAAATTAGGAATAGTTATATATGGAATAGTACTAAGGACTCCAAAATATAAGGAAGATATTAATATTTTAAAAACTGAAAAATTATTAGCGAATTCAAAATTTTGATAATTTATTAAAGGAAATAATGAAAAGATAGTAACTAAAAACAATATAATATTAATTATAAAAAATATATTAGCCACTTTAAAAATTGTATCTTTATTTTTAGTTCTAGAATAAATCACTACGACTAAAAGAGCTCCTAAAATAATTAATTTTGGGGTTTTATTTAAATATAAAGTTGATATAGCACTTGTTAATGTATAAAGCCCATATACTAATAAACAAATACTTACAACTACTTTAATAAATTTTAGATTAGAAACCTTTTTAAATAATTGATTTAAAATTAAACCAATAATTATACCCAGAATAATACTAAGCCAGAAATAAGACCCAGTATCATTAATTATTTTATAGATCCCAAAACCTAAAAATAAAGGTCTAGCTAGTAAAAATAAAGTACTATTATATTCTAATTTAGTTATTTTATTCATTAGTACCCCCAATTGATTTAAATATTAATCCTTTATTTTCTAAAATAATATTAGTACTCACTCGATATTTTATATTATTAATACTTTGATTTTTGACATATCTTTTTAATCCTAAAGGATCACTTTGAATATTAATTAAATTATCTATAAATGATTCAACTTCATTATTAAATTTAGTGTTGATTGTTTTAGTTATTTCATCAAGTTTATCTAGATCATTTAAGTCTATTGCTTCAAATTCAATATAAGTTCCAGTCAAAGTAGGCATAATATATAAAATATCATTTATGAAACTTATTTTCGTATAATAGTGAGTAGTTTTAAAGACAATATTATTATCAAGTTCTAAATGAATATAATAATCCATTAAATTATTACTTAAGATATTATATATAGCTACATCTCTTTCATTAAGGTGCTCGGTAATTAAATTATTTTTAAATATTACAGCTTCATTAATTATAATAGTATCTTCTTTTAAATTTATTACTGGTAAAATAATATCATAATAATCATTTAAGTAATTATTAAGTAAATTATCTAATTTAATATTAACAATATTATTATCGGTATTTTTAAATAAAGTATTTATATACCTTCCAAATATATCTTCATTATTAATAATGTTTTCAATTGCTTCTTTTTGATTATCACATATTGCAATATTAAAATCGAAGGCAAAAGTATTGTCTCTTGTAACATAATCTAAAATATTATTAAGTTTATTATTAGCAGCTTCCTCACTTATTAATAAAATATCTAAATTTATAAAATATAAATCTTTATTAAATGATAGAGAAGCATTTTGGAGAGCAGATTCTAAAGTTTTACCAGTTCCTTCTAAAAGATATGATGAATATTTATTATCTTTATCGTTCTCTTGGATTTCTAAAATTATATTAAAATTATTATCTTTATAATCTATTGCAAAACTTGATATAAAAGCTAAATCACTTACTTCTTTATAATTATAACATCCACTAGTAAGTAAAATAATAATTATAATAATGATCTTTTTCA
>CAYTQE010000113.1:0-2157 GCA_964439985.1 uncultured Muribaculaceae bacterium
TAATTTTAATCACTTTAGCTATAATGACAATTGTTACAATAGTAGCTTGTATGAAAGAATTAAAAGCAGTTCCTGCTTTGCTTCTTCGACCAAAACCACCAAAAATAGGTAAAAAGATCTTTATTGAAAAATTTGATTTTTTATGGAGAAGATTAAATTTTATAGGAAAAACAACTATTAGAAATTTATTTAGATATAAAAAAAGAATTATAATGACAATTCTAGGAGTATCAGGATGTACATCTTTACTAATAGCTGGTATGGGTATAAACGATAGCATTAATACTGTTTCTAAATTACAATATCAAAATATAATAAAATATGACGCTATGTATATTTTAAAAAAGGATACTAATAAAATATCTAATATATTAACAGAACTTTTTTATGAAAACGAAATCGTAAATCCTTTACTTATTAATCAAAATAATTATACTTTTTCTTTTGATAATAAAACTGAAGATGTTTATTTGGTAACTCCTTCTGATGTAATTAATTTTAATAATTATGTTAATTTGACAAGCACAGTTACAAATAAAAAAATAAGTATTCCTGCAACTGGTGCAATTGTAACAAAACAATTAGCAGATCATTTAAAAGTTAAAATTGGGGATAGTATTAGTATTAGAAATAGCAATAATGAACTATTCATCTTGCATGTTTCAGATATAACTTATAATTATGTATCTCATTATATTTATATAGGTGAGGAATATTATAAAGAAATATTTGAAAAAGATATAACTTATAATAGTATTATTGCTAACGGGAATGTAGACAGTAACATAAAATTAAGTGATTATGATATATTGATGATTAATTATACTAGTGATATTATAAAATCCTTTGATAGTTTTGTGTCAGGATTAAATAAGATTATTATAATGATAGTTATTTTTGCATGTTTCTTAGCATTTATTGTTCTTTATAATTTAACTATTATAAATGTTAGTGAAAGAAAAAGAGAAATTGCAACTTTTAAAGTTTTAGGTTTTTATGATCGAGAAATATCTATTTTCGTTTATAGAGAAACCTTGTTTTTAACAGTTATTGGAATAATATTTGGATTAATTTTTGGAGGTTATTTACATCAATTTATAATGAGTACTGCTGAAACAGATAATATTGTCTTTTTAAGAAAAATAAATATTTTAAGTTATTTATTATCTGCTTTAATTACTATTATCTTTTCGATTATAGTTCAGCTAATTATTAATAGATCATTAAGAAATATAGATATGATTGATTCTTTAAAATCTATGGAATAATTTTAAATTTAAATAAAAAAACAAATGAATTTTATCATTTGTTTTTTATTTAATCTTTTTGTAATATAACGTAATTAGTAAACCACTTTTTAAAATTATTAGTAGATTCATAATATTTAGTATCTTTAGTAGAATCTGCATTTAAAAAAGCAACGATTTGACCTTTATGAAAAATAACTACAGAAGGACAATATTTAACATATTTATCAATATTAGTATTTTTAATTTCTGAAAATGGTAATTTATAAAAGCTTATTTTATAAGTGTTGGTAAATTCTTTTATATAATTATTAAGATCATAAGAAGTAGCACAAAAAGGTTGATGAATAAAAACTACAAAAGATTCTTTTTTATTTTCTAATTTTACAAGTTCCTTAGCATTTATTTCTGTGATTTCACTATTTCCATAATATTTGTTTTCTAAAAAGAACTTTTTATTATTTTGATTTTTTGATAATAATAAAAGGAAAATTATTATGATTAAAAATATAAATGGAATAAAAAATATTAATCTTTTTTTCATTAGTTCACCTTGTGTAAAATATTAAAATCAATATCATGATAAGTTACTTTCCAAAAATCATAACTAATTTGTTCATTGAAATTATTCCTGATAGAAATATTATTGTAACCACTATAATACCAATGACCACCAGTATTATATATTTTATTTTTATCCCATCCAAGATTAATTAACATTTCTTTCATCATGCCAGAATATCCGCCACCTCCACACATTAAAAAAATGTATTTATCTTTTGGAAAATAGTATTCTAAATAATCTAAAGATTCTATATAATTAGCTATATATTTACCTTCTTCAGTTAAAGTAAATAGGGTTGTACCTTGATAAGTATTTCCAACTTCCTCTGGTAGGCCTTTGACATTT
>CAYTQE010000114.1:0-2154 GCA_964439985.1 uncultured Muribaculaceae bacterium
TAGAAAAACTATATATAGATACAGGTCTTTTAGATATAAAAACAAAATCTGAAATACTGATTTTAATTAATAAAGAAATCAGTATTGATGAAAACATCCGTGGTTTATTGATAAAGAGTGATAATTTTCAAACATTAAATAATATAAAAAATAAATTCAATAAAAGAATATCTTTAATATATATAGACCCGCCATTTAATACAGAAAGTCAAGACTTTGCATATAAAGATAAATATAAAGATTCTACTTGGTTATCTATGGTGAGTAATCGGATTGATTTTCACTCTGATATTCTTTGTAGAGATTCATCAGAATATTTTCATTTAGATGCAAATTGCAATTTTTTAATGAGAAGTATTCTTAATAATGTTTATAATAAAGACATTCAAAGAGAAATAATTTGGAATACAAGTCCAAGTCCTTCGGGTTTCAAGAGTAAAGCAAATAATTTCATTCGACAGCATGATACAATTTTTTATATAAAAAATGGAGATGCAGTTTTTAATAAAATGTGGGTGTCTAAAAATCCAATATCAGAGGAAATTGGTTGGCTTGATTTTTTTGTTGATGAAGATGATTCAGGTTATATCTTAAAAAGAGATAAAAAAGGTAAATTCATTAAACAAAAAATTAACTCCGATTTCACAAAAATTGCAATTGGCGATGTTTGGAATGATGTTTACTCAATGATGTTTACTCAAAATATGACACGAGAAAATTGGAGTGAGGGAAACACACAAAAACCTGAAAATTTATTACGAAGAATAATACAATCATCAAGTAAAGAAGATGATTGGGTAATGGATTACTTTGTTGGTTCTGGTACTACAGCTGCTGCTGCTCACAAATTGCAAAGAAAATGGATTTGTTCAGATATTGGTGATTATGTTTATACTACTGTAATACCAAGATTAAAAACTGTTATTGTTGGAGATATTAAGCCAAAATTAACAGAAGATACAAACTGGCAAGGTGGAGGTTTTATTAAATACTATGAATTAGAGCAATATGAAGAGGTATTAGCAAGAGCAAAGTTTCTATGGCAAGGCAAAGCAGGTAAAAACCAAGTAGAGCAATATAGTTTTATGCAAGACCAAAAACTATTAGATGCTATTGAAATAGACTATAAGAACAAAAACGCTAAAGTGGTTTTTGAAAATTTGTATCCTGATGTTGATATAGCAGAAACACTTTCTAATGTTTCGGGCAAACACATCAAACAAATTTTTGAAGACAAAGTCGTGTTTGAAGATGGGAGTGAAGTAATTTATGAAGAAATGACATTTGAAAAATATCCTTGGATTAAACCATTGATTTGGTGGAATAGCAAATAAACTGACAAACAATGGCTAAAATAGTATTAGAAAAATTAGTAAAAGATAACCCTTCAAGTTTACCTGAGTTTTTCAAAAACTTAGATAAGGAAACCTTTGGCATAGATTGGAAGTTACACGATTACCAACAATCGGCTTTAAAGCACGCTTTAAACACATTGTATTATTTCTTTCATCAAAAAGAACATCTTTACAATCATTATCAAACACAAACCAACGAAGATTGGAAAAAACAAATTAGCTATGCTAATGACAGTACTCATTTTAGTTTATTAGGTCAGTATTACAAAGTAGAAGATAATCAAATACCCTACACAGAATTTTTAAATCGTGCATCTTTATGGATGGCAACAGGTTCAGGTAAAACTTTGGTTTTGATTAAACTTATTGAGTTTCTACATCAATTAGCTACTTATAACCATATCCCTAAAAACGACATTCTTATTCTAGCACCAAAACCTGAAATTCTAAATCAGATTAAAGAGCATATTGAAGTATTCAACAAAAACAGTTCAGTAAAAATCAATCTCAAAGATTTAAGGGAGTTTGAAAAATCAAAACACTTACAAACATCCTTGTATGAACCTGATGGCATCACTGTTTTTTATTACAGAAGTGACAATATTACTGATGTGGATAAAACAGAGCAGTTGAGTTACAAAACGGTTTTAAATAGTGGCAAGTGGTATGTACTTTTAGATGAAGCACACAAAGGAGATAAAGAAGATAGTATAAGACAAGCCTACTACTCTATTTTGGCTCACAAAGGTTTTATTTTTAGCTTTTCAGCAACCTTTACAGATACAGTTGACATTGTTAC
>CAYTQE010000115.1:0-2121 GCA_964439985.1 uncultured Muribaculaceae bacterium
TATCCAGGATCCATTACAATATATTTTAAATTAAATTTTATCTTATGATGTCTATTTATTTCTCTTAAAACTAAAGCAAGAAGAAAAGAATCTTTTCCTCCGCTTATACATACTGCTATATTATCATCTTCATTAATCATATTATAAGTATCTACTGCTTTAATAGATTTATTCCAGATAGTTTTGCGATATGTTTTTATTATTGATTTATTTATTTCTTTTAAATTTACTTCCATCACTCTTTATTCAGTAGAACCTTTCCAGCGCTCTAAGACATCACAGTTAACTGAGTAAGGCATAGGATTAGGTAAGTCCATCTTAATTAAAAGAGGTATCTTAAATGCATTACCAAATGATACTAAAGTTCCTGTTTGAAGTGAGTTTAGTTTCTCTATTATATCAGTTGATATATTAGGAAGCATTTTTTCTACATATTCTATATCTTTAGGATGAGTCATTTTATGAACTAAGAAATTACTCATTTGAGCTACAACAGTTTCACTGATATCTCCAGGTCTTTGACTTATTAAATCTATTAATACCCCATATTTTCTTCCTTCTTTAGCGATTCGCTCAAATATATTATAGCCGATTAAAAACTGATCATTATCTTGAACTACATATCTATGAGCTTCTTCTATAATTAAGTGAAATGGTACAGAAGCTCTAACTTTTCTAGTTTTAGAAAAATCAAAAATCATTTTACTCATTATTTTAACTATAACTTTTGCTAGTATATCATCAATATCTTCTAAATTAATATTAATTATTTGACTTCTTTTATTATTCATAATAATTAAGCTAGAAATATATGTTTCTAAATCTATATATTGCTTAAAATCAAAGTATTGTCTATTTTTACTATTTATTATCGAATTTAATCTTACTTTTAAAATAATAGCTGAATCTTGCATGATTCTATTATTTAAAAATCCTTCTCCTATCAAAGTAAAGTTTAATGCCTTTTCCATATCAAATAAATTAAAGAAAGCTTTTTTAGGTTCTTCTATAGTGCCTTCTAAATCTTCATCTAAATGCTTAGCAATATATTCATTTATTAATACTGATTCACCAAATTCACCTTTAGAATCTATTTTAAAACATTCAGAAAAACGTCTAGTATAACCAATACCTTGTATTTCAGCATTCATATGAAAGGCAGGTGTTTGACAAGATGCGATAATAGTAAATATATCATTTTTCTTCCCACTAGCGTTTTGATTACTAAATAATACAGCTTGAATAGCTTTAGCTATTAAGTGATTTTTTAATTTTTCCGTTTGTTCATCATTTTTACTAAATAATTTTGATAATTTCATCATTCTTTCAATAATAGTAAGCTGTGAGTGATTTTCAGCACTTAATAATAATGCGATATCATCATTAGTAATTAAAAATACTGGTATTTGTAACAACATATCAGTAGGATCAGTAGGATTAGTAGTTAAGAATTTATATTGATAATTAGGATTAATTTGATCTATTACTTTAAAAGCTGTTTTATATTCACCATAAGCATCAAAAATAAAGATATTAGCGTTATATGATAAAAAATGCTTATTTAAATAAATATTTTGGACAATTCTAGATACCGAACAAGATTTACCTGAACCAGAGTTTCCAAATATAGCTAAATGATTAGAAAATAAATCATTAATATCAGAAAATATAGGTCTATCATTATAAGTAGGACTTTTACCAATATATAAACTATTTGGTAAATCTTTTCCCATTAATATGTCAAGTTCTTGATCATTAATAACTCTCATAGTTGATGATAATGCTGGTTTTTTTATTGTACCAGCAATAAATTTATCAGGTAAAAATTCACCTAATAATTCTATTTTTACAGTATCTTCATCAACGTTTTTTACTTCTCCTAATAAACGATCATTATTATTTTCGAAAACAACATGAAGATTCATTAAATTAGCTATTACTTGCCCTTCTTTATTTATTTCTACTGTTGCATTATTATCACTTATGTATTTAATTTTTCCAAACATTCTAACCAAGCCTTCTTTACTATAAAAATTATATCATAATATTTAACTTTTTAAAATAAGAACTTTATTATTTATAGGTCCTAAAATAATCTGTTAGTATTAAATAATTACTACT
>CAYTQE010000116.1:0-2105 GCA_964439985.1 uncultured Muribaculaceae bacterium
ATTTTTATTGCTTAAACGATATAATTTAGTAAATTTTTTCATGAAAATAATGCTCTCTTGACAAACTTACTGAATATTGACTGTTTTTCAGTAAGTTTGTCATAAGTAGTTGTTACAGTATTAGTCAAATTTAAATTTTTTATCACTATTATTAAAATATCCTTGATAACTAGCAAAACTTCTTTGATATTTGTCTGGATCGTGTTTTCTTAAATTGTTTAAATTTCGTTTAATACGATAAACAGTTTGGTTTGAACATTTAATAAATAAACCATTGTCAACTTTAAAAGTATAACCAAGAAATGTAAAACCTGTACTTAATTTATGAATATTAGATTTTTTATTTATTTCTAAATCTAAAGCATTTATTTTTTTATTAATCAACTTCAAAAATCTTTTTAATTTATTATAATCATAATCTAGTATTATAAAGTCATCCATATATCTAATATAATGCTTACACTTTAATACTTCCTTAATATAATGATCTACATCACTTAAATAAAATACAGCGAGTATTTGACTGGTCATATTTCCAATTGGTAAACCTTTTTTATTTTTATAAGTCGGAAGGTCATTAATTTGTTTTATTTTTAAGCCTTTTTCCGAGTTATTTATATTCAACTTTCTTACTTTATTTATTTCTCTTTTTTTAATTGTATTAATTTCTTTATTTAAATAGGGTTCATTAGTGGAATAGATAATTGTTTTAACAGTATTAAGTGACTTTTGATCAGTTATATACCTTTTTAATTTAGAAATTAATATATCATGATTAATATTATAAAAATATTTCTTTATATCTATTTTCAAAACATATATTTCTTTTTTATTTAAAGATAAAGCATTTATATATTCAACTAATTTATTAAAACCATAACTAGTGCCCTTACCTTTTCTTGTAGCAACATTAGTATCAATTAATGTTTTTTCAAGATTAGGCAATAAAATATGAGTACTAACTAAATGATTAACTAATTTGTCTCGCATATTTTCACTCATTATAATTCTATATTTAGGATTACTTATTATAAATATGCGATATTTACTAAAAGTAAATGTATTAGTGTGCAACTGCTTTAAAATAGATAATAAATTTTGATTCAAATTAATCTTAAAATTATATACCATTTTTCTATTGCGACAATTTCTTTTAATTAATTGAAATTCTTCTAACAAATATTCAAATTTTAACATAGAATCATATTCATTTGATTTCATGATTTCTCCAACCAATAATTAATCTTCTAATTTCATCGAGTTTATTTATAATTGATAAAAATCTTTTTTTGATTATTATTCCAGATTCAAAAATAAATCCAATATATGTATCCATTAATGAAATATTAACCAAACATTCAATCATATATTTTTATCTAATGTTTCCCTTATTAAAGTTTGATCTTGTTATATTTTCAAGTAATTCATACATTTCTTTTTCAAACTTTATTTTTAAACTCAACTTATGTTTAGGAAAAGAACTAAAAACATATAAATCAACATAATTAATAAAATTTTTGCATTTAGTATAAACGATTAATTCATTCATTATTAATTTTTCCTTTTAATTCATATAAAACATTAATAGCTTCTTTAGGAGTTATATTATCTAAATCTATTTTATTTAATATCTTAATTATTTTTTTTATATGATCATTTTCTGACATCAGATCCACAATTTCAATATTTTCTTCTTTTAATAATTTTAAATACTTATCTTTGGACTTCACTGGAAACCCACATTTAGTATCATTTCCAAAAGAAGTAATTTTTAAATCATATTTTTCAGAAATATATTTTGCATCATCATTTATAAATAAAATCATATTTTTCACTAATTTTCCCATTTTCTCTCCTTCTATACAGCAGTAAAAAAAGAGCAAACTCTTTTTTTACTGATCTTAGTACACAAAAAATCACTTATTAGCACTTTTTTGCTCCAAAATCAAATTTTAGAAATAATCTTATTTCAAGGAATATACTTGTTTCAGGTAGGCAACACATTGATATAACCGTAGTCATAAGGTTACCACTCTTAGTTACCAGAAATTGCAGGCCTGACGCCGTTGCTGTTGTTCACATTGTTGTTGTTCAAGTTCCCCGTC
>CAYTQE010000117.1:0-2040 GCA_964439985.1 uncultured Muribaculaceae bacterium
TCATTAATTTCTTTAACTAATCTATTAGTTAAAGATATTACTTTTTTATAATCATTATTATTATTTAAATCAAGTAGCAATACATTATAACCTTTTTCCTCATAATGTTTAACCCATTTATTAGTAACTTCTAAGTCACATAAATCTTTTTTAGTCATAATTAATATTCTTATTTTATTTTTTGTTAAATTATCTATATCTTCAATTTTAGATGAATAAGGAATTCTAGCATCTATTAATTCATATACTATATCTATAATTGGAAGCAATTTAGCTACTTCTCTTTTAGTTTTAACCATATGGCCAGGATACCATGATATAGGAGTTATTGTGCGGACACTTTCTTCTTTATTTTTTTTCATATTTTCTTCCTCATTTCTAAGTCGTTAATTTCATTCTCTATTCAATTATACCACAGCACTATGCTCATTAATAAAATTTAATGTGTTTTTATACTCATCATTATATTTAAATTTTATTTTTATCTGATTATCTTCATATATATAAATTGTATCAACCATTTCATTTACTATTTTACGATTTAATTTTTCAAGTTCAGAATTTTTTGTAAGTTCTTCTAAAAGTTTTTTATAACTATCTGATCTGAAATTAACCTTTTTCAATTTCTCATTTATTTGTTTTAAAAAGTCTTTTTGTTTAATAATTTAAAAGACTGATAATCTTCTTCAGTTATATAATCATTTTTTAAATCTTCATCTAAACCAGATAAAAGATCTTTGTCTCTTTTCAGTTTTTTCTCTTCTCTTGTAGCTTGTTGTTTAAGCAATTCATATTCGAAATTAATTTGTTCCTTATCTTCTAGTTCTTTTATTTTTTGATTTAGATTACAAAGTGTTTTTATATGTAAATTAATTATACCTAAAACAATAGACTCAATTTCTTTTTTATCTATCTTATGACTGCTACATTTTTTATTTCTGTAATTATTACTACATACATAATAATCATAATTGTATACCTTACCAGATTTCCTTTTATTAGAGTACTTTTTATTAAGCATTAAGCTATTACAATCACCACATTTTAAATAGCCAGTAAATAAATCATAACTTTCATTTAGTTGCGGTTTTATATCTCTTGAATATATTATTTGATTAGCTAATTCAAAGTCTTTTCTACTTATAATTGGTTTGTGCTTATTTTTTATAATAATCATTTCCGATTCTTTATTATTTATCATCTTATCAATTTTATAGCTTAATTTTTTTGTTTTTCCTTGAACTAAATCTCCTGTATAAGTTCTGTTTTTCAGTATCGTATCAATCATTTTAGTGGTCCAAATCTTCGCTACTCTTCTTTCAGAAGGACTTTTCTTATTTAAATATTCCGATGGAGTAAATACATTAGTCTTATTTAAATAATTTACTATTTCTAATTTGCTTCTTCCTTTAATAACATCATTAAATATTTTCTTAACTACTAAACTAGACTCAGGATCTATAACTAATTGTCTTTTATTTTTAGGATTTTTCATATAACCATAAGGTGCTAATGCTCCAACAAATTCTCCGTTGCGTTTTTTCATATTTAATGTACTTTTGATTTTTCTGGATATATCTCTTGAATAGTCATCATTCATTAAGTTTTTAAAAGGAACTATTATATTATTTATTGATTCGGGATTACTATAACTATCGATGTTGTCCCCTACAGATATAAATCTTAAATCTAATAACGGGAATTTTTCTTCTATATATTGACCAGTTTCAATATAGTTTCTACCAAACCTTGATAAATCTTTTACTATAATTGAATCAACTTTTTTAGCATTAACATCTTGTATCATCCTAATAAAATCTGGTCTTTCAAAATTTGTACCGCTATAACCATCATCAATATAATAATCATATATTTTTAAGTCTTTGCGTTCTTTAATATATTGATCTAATAATGATTTTTGATTCAATATACTATTAGATTCTATATCTTTACCATCTTCAACTGATAGTCTTAAATATACTGCTACACTCCACTTTTTCATATATTCTCACCCACTGCCTCTAAAAACTTAATTGTTTT
>CAYTQE010000118.1:0-1963 GCA_964439985.1 uncultured Muribaculaceae bacterium
GACGAGATTTAACTTCTAAAGCTGGACTTATATTTTCCATTGCTTTAATAAATACCTCGACTGGATTTTCTTTTGTTTGTGTTTTAATAATATCAAATGCCTGATATAAGATTTTTTCAGCTGTTCCTTTTTTACCATCATTCATAATGGCATTTATTAACTTAGTAACAACTTTTGAATCATATATCGGATCTGGTAAAACATCACGTTTTTCTGCACGTCTTTTACGCATTTCTTTTCCTCCTTATTTTGTATCTTTTGGTTTTTTAGTACCGTATTTACTTCTTCCTTGTTTGCGGTCATTAACTCCTTGAGTATCCAGTGCACCACGAACAATGTGGTAACGAACACCGATTAAGTCTTTAACACGACCTCCACGAATTAATACAACACTATGTTCTTGTAAGTTATGTCCTTCGCCTGGAATATAAACATCAACTTCTCTACCATTAGATAGTCTAACTCTTGCATATTTTCTTAATGCTGAGTTAGGTTTTTTAGGAGTTTTTGTTCCAACTCTAGTACATACACCTCTCATTTGAGGATGATTAGTATTAGTAGTTTTTCTTTTTAAACTGTTAAAACCAACGTTTAAAACTGGACTATGTTTCTTTTTAGTCTTTGCTTTTCTTTTAGTTTTTACTAATTGATTAATTGTAGGCATTTTCTTCTTCCTTCCTATGCACACTTCCTGGTGTGTAGTATATTGTTTAAAATCAAGTCCTATCAGGGATAGAACTCAAAAATAAAAGCATTTTAATAATAGCATTTTATTATATGCATGTCAACTGAAATTATTACAAAAGTTAAAGTTTGTCTATTAATTAGCAAACATCAGTACATACCGTAGGCTATGCCTCATGAATTAAATCATCTAAATATTTATTTACATTATCAGTTTTAGTATTAGCGTCGTAATATCCAACTAATTGTCCCATTTTATACGCTACTATTATTGGATAATCTAGTGATTCAACATCAAATATTTCTAGTAATTTATCATCTTTTATATCTGATATTTTTAGAAAGTGAGCTTTATTAACATCACATTCACATAATGTATCACAAAATGACTTAGCTAAGCTTTTAGTAGAATTTGATTCATCACCTATAAATACTACTCCTGTTTTATCTTCAGTAAATAATAAAAAGTCTTCATATGACATTCTTTTAACTAAATCTGTTTCTACATTATATATTTCTTGAAATTCATTTATTTCTTTTTTATCAACATTTTGACAACTAGTTAATAAAAATAAAGAAATAAATATAATTAATATTCTAGTTATAAATTTCATTAGTTTCCTCCTTCATGTTCTTCATTATAATTTTTTGTATTATAATTACTACACTTTATAAAAGGTATATAATCATGTAATAAATAAGTTTTTTTTACTAAAACATAACCTCTACAAATTTCATTATTATAATTAAGATTATTTAAAAAATTATGTTCAATTAACTTTTCATCAGTAATAATAACTTCATTAATAGGTAATTCATTTGGATACTGAGCATAATAATCTTTAGCTGCATTTCTTATTCTATCTTCTAATTCATAATATTCTTTATTTTTAGATTTAAGATTTATACCTATAAAAGTTAAACCACCTACTAATAACAAAGATATTAGAAACCAAATAATTAGGATCTTTTTCATATTGATCTAGTTTCCTTTATATATGTATTATTCTTTTCTATATATTCAAAATTACTATAAAAACGATATATAAAGTAAATAGCAATAGCTAAAAATAAGCATAGAATAGACATTAAAAATATCATCATTGTATAGCCCCAGCCTCGATTATTTATTTTCATAAAAACACCTTCTTCAAGTATTATATATATTATTTCTTTTTTTTGCAATAAAAAACCCGATTAAGTTATTAATCGAGCTTATTTTATTTAAGCTAATTCTACAGTTGCGCCAGCTTCTTCTAATTTAGCTTTAATTTCATTA
>CAYTQE010000119.1:0-445 GCA_964439985.1 uncultured Muribaculaceae bacterium
TTCAGTCATAGCTTTATCTCTGTTAATAAAACGATAGTATGAACTTGAATATTGTCGCATAATTTTCAAACAATGGAATATTAGCTTTAATTCATCATCATTCAACACAGTTGCTAAGTTATTATTTTCGTTTAATAAAGAAATAATCTTCTCAAACGATATTTCGGTGTCTAATAATAGCTTACATATATCGTCAAGTCCTTCAATGTGTCTGTTCATATTAAGGCTATAGAGAAAGTTAAACAAATCAACCCTACTCTTTAATTGTACGTAATTAATATCAAAGCCCCAAATAGATACATTTTCAATGCTTGTAGAATTGTATTCTTTTAACCATTGTATAAAAGATACTATTGACTCAGAATACAAAAAACCATCTAAATATTTCGAAATATCAGACAAATTGAAGTTTGAATCATTTTTCACAAATCTATTGATATAAAAT
>CAYTQE010000119.1:455-1910 GCA_964439985.1 uncultured Muribaculaceae bacterium
AAGCCGACATTGATGTTTTAAAATACGTTCTTTTAGAATTGCAATAGCAATATCATTCATTGTTTTTGTGCCATGTGTAGTCTCTCCAAGAGCAAGTATTCTATGCTCGAAGAAAGGGAGAGTATGGTAATTTATATTATTCCAATGGATTACATCTTTTTCATTTATATGTCTTTTTTCTTTTATACCTCCTATTTTATTCACGAGATCTACTCCCTCGATGAATATTCCAAAATCAGAAATCCATACATTGGCATTGTTATTATTAAGCGCGATAGTCTCAATGGATATATTTAATAAATATGTATTCTTCGTGTTTATAATTCGAGAAAATTCTACCCAATCCTCTGTCGGGCGTAATTGAATTGTATCTATAGAATTTATATTCTCACATTCACCTACAGAAGTTATGATTACAGATAGATTTTTGCAGCCTTTTGTTTTATACTTAAGCCCTACCGTAATATTAGAGTTAACCTTTTTCAGTTGAAAAAAAGGCAATAACGAACTCATAATTCCTTTTTTTTCACCCAATGTTTCTAAGAGTAACGTGTGAGAAGTAAAGGTGGTGTCAATGATTATATTTTGATAAAAATATGTTGGGTGATTAACCCAATCATATTCAAAATTCTCATCATTGGATTCTGCTTTCAAATCACATTGTAGAAAAAAAAAGACAGAGAATAATATATATAATCTTATTTTCATAAAAATACAATAAAAAGTGAAAACAATTATCACTATAACAACTTCTCTACAAAAACGTTAAAGGTTTTTGTAGAGAAGTATAATTCAATAATATAAATCCTATTGCTATACTATTCAAATAATCTATTGCCAGATTCCGGCGGTATTAATCGTTCTAGAAGTTATAAGTTGCCCATTGTTTGCGTCATAAACAGAATATTTTGTAGAATCACCCATAGACGTACGAACAATTGTGAAAGAGGAAGAGCCATCATACTCTTTTCTCAATAGTTCAGCTTGAATGTCTCTTGTCATATCGCCTATCTCTTGAGCATAATAAGAGGTAGCTGTGCCTAAAATTGGAATCTCGCTTATAATTGCACCAGCGACCTGATTCGCACCATTCATTGATACAGATGTAACATAATCTGGAAATGTATAATAATCTTGAGATGTTTGTCCCGGATAAGTTGAATTTCCATAAACATACACATCATTAGCTACATATCCCATTCCTTCTACATAACCTCCATTCCAGTTGTCGCTGCTACACATACTTTCAAACTCTGCACAGTATAAGGGCTTGCTGAAGTTCCATTCCCTCCACCTACATAGCTCGTTTGAAACGACTCTTCAATTACCGGCAACGTTTTTGCCAATTCGTCTAAACTTCTTCTTGTTAATTTTCTCATTGTTGTTGATTTTAAAATTGATTATTAATTTTGAACACGTCTTTTTATTTCTTCCAATGTTTTTTGTCTCTGTTTT
>CAYTQE010000120.1:0-242 GCA_964439985.1 uncultured Muribaculaceae bacterium
ATCTCCCATATGGTCTTCTATTCCAGCAATATCTGTTAGAATTGAATATTTTTTTCCTTTAGTAATAAGTCCCATTGCTATACCTGCTACTGGTGCTTTTATAGGTACTCCAGCCGCCATTAAGCTTAAACATCCAGCACAGATACTTGCTTGTGATGATGAACCGTTACTTTCTAAGATTTCACTTACTATTCTTATTGTATAAGGAAATTCTTCTTCACTAGGAATAACTTGTAATAATG
>CAYTQE010000120.1:319-1901 GCA_964439985.1 uncultured Muribaculaceae bacterium
AAATTGAGGAAAGTTATAGTGAAGCATAAATCTTTTTGAATCTTCAATACCTAATCCATCAAGTATTTGATGTTCTCCCATAGCTCCTAGTGTTGTTGTTGCTAAAGCTTGAGTTTGTCCTCTAGTAAATAAAGCTGAACCATGGGTTCTTGGTAAGAAGTCAATTAATGCTTCTAAGTTTCTTATTTCATCTAGTTTTCTTCCATCAGGTCTAACTTTTTTATTAGTAATTAAATCTCTTACTACAGTTGATTCTATATTATTTATAATTGTTTTAACATTTTTAGGGATAGTATTATCTTCTGAGTATAGTTCTGTAAAATAGTTAATTGTTTCTTCTTTTACAGTATCTATAGCTGCATATGATTCTAGTTTATTTTTTATTTGGATTGCTCCAAGCATTTTATCTTCTGCAAATTTAATAACTTCTTTTTCTAAATCTGCTGGTACTGTAGCTAATTCTACTTCTTGTTTTTCTACTCCTACTACATTAATAATTTCTTCTTGAAATTCACATAATTCTTTTATATATTTTTGACCGAATAATAAAGCTCCTAGCATATCTTCTTCACTAGATTCTTTAGCTCCTGCTTCAATCATACAAATATCATTTTTAGTTCCTGCTACTGTAACACTCATTTCACTTTTTTCAAGTTCTTCATTTGTAGGGTTAATTATGTATTCTTTACCAATTTTACCTACTATTACTCCAGCTACTGGTCCATCAAATGGTATTTTTGATACACCTAACGCTAGTGATGATGCAAATAGTGCAGTCATTTCTGGTGTATTATCAGGATCTACTGATAGCACTGTATTTATAACTTGTACTTCATTACGAAAATTTTCATCAAACATTGGTCTAATTGGTCTATCAATTAAACGAGCAGTTAGAGTAGCGTTATCACTTGGTCTTCCTTCTCTTTTAATATAATTTCTCATTATACATTACAGTCAATGGAAAAAAATCTCCAGTAGAGACATTATCGCTCATTACTGCAGCTGTTAATACTACTGTGTCTTCATATCTTACAACAACAGATCCATCAGCTTGTTTTGCAACTTGTCCTACTTCAACTGTTAAATTACGTCCTAAAAAATCAAAGCTAAATTCTTTTTTCATTATCTCACTTCTTCCTATAAATAAAAAGACACTAAAAAGAGTAGTGCCTATTTTCTTAAATTTAATTTTTTAATTAATTCACGGTAGCTTACTACGTTATTTTTCATTAAATAATCTAGTAGACTACGTCTTTTACCAACTTTCATTAAAAGTCCGCGTTTACTGTGATAATCATGTGTATGAACTTTTAAATGTTCTGTTAATTCATTAATTTCTTCTGTTAATATAGCAATTTGAACTTCAGTAGAACCACTGTCCTTATCTTCTTTTCCAAACTGTTTTATTAATTCTGCTTTTCTAGCTTTAGATATAGCCATCTTAAAATTCCTCCCTTACATATAATCAGTTTAATCCTCGTATAAATTCGAAGGATGAATTCAAACCAAGATAAAACCTCTATTTAATTATATTATATTTATGTGTATAAATCAACCAAAACATGATATAAACATTGTCTTT
>CAYTQE010000121.1:0-1888 GCA_964439985.1 uncultured Muribaculaceae bacterium
TCACTTTTTGTATTAAATTAATGTTGCTCTGCCACATTATAAAGACTGAAATTAGATTTGCCACAGTTTTTCCTTTAAACTTGATGCTGCTAAAACATGGGGAAACCCTCGACTGAAACAAAAGCCAAGAAAATTTTGTGTTGAAAGTCAGAAAGTGAGCAGCATTAGTGCAAAAGCAGCATTTGCTACACCCACAATGACAATCAAAGCAAATTGCAGTCTATCAGCATAAAAATAATAACATTCCTTATTGGATAATTTTCTGAGGAAGAAATTATTTTAGGGTAAAAATCGTCCATCATATTAAACCTTTAATAATTCATGCTTTTGATATATAACGAAAAATTATAACATAAGAAACAACTAGTGACACGAATTTTCTGTAGTTGTAAGAGCAACATGATAATGTCCTAAAATAGCAATTTAGAAATGTCCTAAACGGCATGAAAATCATTGTATGAAATGGACAATCAGAATGACCGAAACAGAACTAAAACGCAAGACCATCCTGGACAAAGCTATTGATCGACGGCTCACGCAAAAAGCAGCATCAGAAGCCCTGGGTATCAGCGAAAGACAAGTAAGGAGGCTACTGAAAAGATACCGAGAAGACGGTAATGAAGGCTTAGTGTCGCAGCAGCGTGGCAAGCCGAGCAATCGACGGCTGAAAGAAGATATTGTGGAACAGATCAAGCAGTTTATCAATCAACCGATCATGCTTGGCTTCAAGCCGACATTGATGCAGGAGAAGCTGGAGGAAGTCACCGGCATCCGGGTGAGTAAAGAAACGTTGCGAAAGCTGATGATCACGGAAGAAGTGCATGTTGCCAAGGTCAAGAAGCCAAAAAGCGTTCATCCGCCACGGGAGCGAAGAGAGCGACGGGGAGAATTGGTGCAAATAGATGGGTCTTATCACGCCTGGCTGGAAGAGCGTGGACCAAAGGGCTGTTTGCTCTTATTTGTAGACGATGCCGGTAGTGAGATCCTGGCAGCCGAGTTTGTTAAAACAGAAAGCTACTTTAGTTACGCTAACTTATGTAAGAGGTACTTTCAAGAGGTGGGTACGCCAGTTGCTTTCTATAGCGACCGTTTCAGTGTCTTCAGGCACAATCAATCGGGAGCGGTGCGCAAGGAAGGGGTCACTCAATTTCAGAGAGCATTGGAAGCTTTTGGTATCGACCTTATTTGTGCCAATTCACCGCAGGCCAAAGGCAGAGTTGAGCGGGCTAACAAGACCTGCCAGGACCGTCTGGTGAAAGAGCTGCGCTTGAGAAATATTAGTACCTATGCAGATGCCAATGCTTATTTGCCTGAATTCATGCGTGCTTACAATCAGAAATTCGCAATTCAGCCGCTTTCATTGCAGAATGATCACCTGCCCCTCAACCCGCAGATCGATCTGGATTTCATCTTTTCGATCCATGACAGTCGCACCCTCAGCAAAGACCTGCTGCTCCAATATAAAGGAACAACTTATCAGGTTATGACCAAACGCAATCCTACTCACATCGCCAATCGTGAAGTATTGGTGACTGTGAATGCTGAAGGGATTGTATCAGCCTGGTTGAATGGGCTCAAGTTGGAGCTCCAGCAGGTGGGTAAGTATTCAGAGCCTGCACCTGTCGTTGATATGAAACATGCTGGGCGTACACCGCTGCCGCCCCCCGTCGATCACCCCTGGAGAACCTATGGGAAAAAGCTAAATGGCAAGCCTATCGTTGTGATTAATTAGGACATTTCTATTTAGCCAGCATTAGGACATTTCTAATTAGCCTTGACAAATTATTCCGGCAAAACTACTTGAGGAAATCAGGCCGCCACGCGCAGCACTGCTGCGACAATCAAGAATTGCGCCAGATGATAGCTGAAAATGATCCGGAATTTGTAT
>CAYTQE010000122.1:0-1838 GCA_964439985.1 uncultured Muribaculaceae bacterium
AACAACTTACTTTAAAGAGATAAATGTTTGTAAATGTCCTTGCAAACTGCTCCATGTGTAAAACAAAGCCTTATATTTAGGGCTTTTTTATATGGAATATTTTACTGTTTACACAGTATTTTTCGTATTTTGTATATATCAGAGTATTTTATGAAATGTAAAAACTTATGTGGTTTTATATAACATTTAAAATTTACGACAATAATAAGTTTCAATATAGTATTAATTATTTTTTAAATCTCAATTTTAACTCTACTGGAGAGTGATCACTATAATCAAATATTTCTAAACTTCGAATATTACCTTTTAAATTTGGTGAAAATAAGAACCCATCAATTGTTTTATTATTTATTTTTCCTGTTTTATTAATTGATTGATAAGTTGGTTTATTTACTATTTCAAAAGACCAATTATTTTCTCCGAAAATATTAAGTTCACTTTCAAGTAAACCTGCTTTCGCAAAATTTAAATTCCAATCTCCACCTATTACTACATAATTACCTAAATCATTTTCTAATTTTGCTAAATTAAAGATATATTTTATTTGTTCTAATCTAACTGCTTGATTTTTGGTATAGGGCGCTAAATGGATATTATAAACAACTAAATCCTTATTAGTATTTTCAATCTTTATTCTGGTTTCAATTAATAACTTATGGACATAAAATTTATCATTTAATAATCCTGTACCACGAAGTGGTAAATTTAAACATTTACTTTTAAAATTATATTTAGATAATGTCATATTCCCATTATCACAGTAATTTAAAATATTTGAGTTAGATCCATAAATATAACTGTTTTCTGGAAAAGTATTAGCTATTTTTTTACTAGCGTTAATAAAATAATTAGTAAAATTTAGCCAATTAGATTCTTGAAGTAATATTACATCATAATTGTTTTGTTTAAGTAAAGATATTATCCCATTTAAATTATCTTTTACTCTTTTAGGTGGAATAATTAATTCCCGATTACCAAAAGTACAATCTCCGATATTATAAGTAAGCATTAAGACTTCATCCTCTATATATAGTTTCTTTTTACCTTTAGATTTTTTTTTAACTGTCAGCATAGGCGCTATTACAAAAAACAATAAAAGCAAAGCTGTACTTTTAAAAATAATTCTTTTTTCATTATTTTTTTTCATAATATCACCATTAAATAAAATTATATCATAAAAAAACTTAGTATAACTAAGATTTCTTATCTTTTTTTAGACACATGAACCAGTCTAAACAATATATTTCTCCTGAATCATCATCCATACGTTCTTTAGCAGTTCCACATGATCCAGCAGTAGGTACAATAACATCATCACCCGGTCTCCAATTAGCAGGTGTTGCAACTTTATCTTTATCAGCTTTTTGAAGTGCTAAGATAATACGTTTAATTTCATCCATATTTCGGCCAGTTGAAAGTGGATAATAAAGTATCGTTCTAACTATTGAGTCTGGATCAATTATAAATACAGCTCTAACAGCTTGAGTATTTGATTGACCTGGTTGAATCATTCCATATTTATTGGCTACATCCATTTTAATATCTTCAATTAATGGAAATTTAACTTCTATATTTTTCATTCCGTTAAATTCTATTTCTTGAATTTTTCTTAACCATGCTATATGAGCATATAATGAATCAACTGATAGACCAACTAGTTCAGTATTTATACTTTTAAATTCATCAGCCATGCTAGCAAAAGCCATAAATTCTGTAGTACATACTGGGGTAAAATCTGCTGGGTGAGAAAATAGTATTACCCATTTTCCTTTATAATCTTCTGGGAAATTAATATCTCCTTGTGTAGTTACTGCTTTAAAGCTTGGTGCTACATCACC
>CAYTQE010000123.1:0-1802 GCA_964439985.1 uncultured Muribaculaceae bacterium
TATTATTTAGAAGAAAATAGAGAAATATCTGTTGCGATAATTGAAAAGATGAATAAAAGTAAAATTGCAAGAGAAGCAGCTCGTAAAGCAAGACAAGAAGCAAGAAATGGAAAATCAAGAAAAGGGGATTCTAGAAGTTTAAGTGGTAAACTAACACCAGCTCAAACAAAAAATCCTAAAATAAATGAATTATATATTGTTGAAGGTAATTCAGCAGGTGGAACTGCTAAAAAAAGTCGCGATCGAAAATTTCAAGCCATACTACCATTAAGAGGAAAAATTATTAATACCGAAAAGGCAACTACAACCGATATTTTTAAAAATGAAGAAATAAATTCTATTATTAATTGTATTGGAGCTGGCTTTGGTCAAGAGTTTGATATCAAAGATATAAATTATGATAAAGTAATAATCATGACAGATGCTGATGATGATGGTGCTCACATTCAGTGTTTATTATTAACATTCTTTTATAGGTTTATGAAACCATTAATTGAAGAAGGACATTTGTATATAGCAATGCCGCCATTATTTAAAATAGATTTTGGTAAACAACATGAATATTGCTGGACTAATGAAGAATTAAAAGAAATTATTAAAAATAAAACTAATTATAAAATTCAAAGATATAAAGGATTAGGTGAAATGAATCCAGGTCCATTATGGGATACTACAATGAATCCAAAAACTAGAAATTTAATAAAAGTAAATATTGATGATGGAGCCTTAGCTGAAAAAAGAGTAAGCGTTCTTATGGGAGATGTTGTCGAACCTCGTAAAGAATGGATTAATGAAAATGTCGAATTTTCATTAGAAGATGATTATATAATATAAAAAATCTTACAAATTGTAAGATTTTTAAATTTCTCTCATCGTATTTCTATTTTTATAAGGATTGTGTTTATCAATCTTATCTATAAATATAATACCATCTAAATGATCAATTTCATGTTGGAAAGCAACAGACATATCTTCTCTTACTCTAATTTCGAATAAGTCTCCATCTTCATTATATGCTTCAACTGTTATTCTAGCGTTTCTAGGTACAATACCATCTACTTCACGATTAACACTTAAACAGCCTTCACCTTCACCGACAAAAATTAATTCTTCACTTTTACTTTTAACTCTGGGATTAATAACTATATATCTATTAAATTTATTTTCTTCTATTTCTTCAGATATTACAAATATTCTTTTTGGTATACCTAATTGTATAAAAGATAATCCCATTCCTGCTCTTAAATTATATTTTTCTCTATGTTCATCAATTTGACTCATTTCTAAGTAATCAAGAGCATCATTAATTAATTTTTTATCTTCCTTACTTAAAGGAAAAGTTACTTCTTCAGACTTAGTTCTTAAAATTTTATCAAATTCATCTAATATTTTAATATTTGGTAATTCCATAATTCACCACCGCTACCAGTATTTTAACAGAAATTTAGATAAAAATAAAGTGTATGACATTTTTAAACATAATACCTATTATAAATGTTTTATTATTTTAATAGGTGAAATGTATGAAAAGAGACTTAACTCCTTCAAGATTTATTTTTCTGATATTTATATTAGGTATTATATTTATTACTTTTATTAGTTATTATGGTGGATATTTTAAAGATAAAATTACTGAAGCTACTTGTAATAAACGACGTGAGAAGTATGTTTCAGGTGAATCTAGTGGTGAAGGGGATTGTATTATACCTGCAGGTCAGTTTGATTAAAATAAATATTTATTAAAAAATGAATGAATTCAAAACTAAGTTCCCGAAAATGGCAAAATAAAAATATTTGACACT
>CAYTQE010000124.1:0-1799 GCA_964439985.1 uncultured Muribaculaceae bacterium
TAAAGAAGCTGATGAAAAACGCAAAGTAGAAGCCGATACTAGAAATGAAGCAGATGGAGCAATTTTCGCTACTGAAAAAGCTATTAAAGATTTAGGTGATAAACTAACTGAAGATGAAAAGAAAGAAACTGAAGAAAAAATCGAAAATCTTAAAAAAGCTTTAGAAGGTGAAGACATCGAAGATATTAAGAAAAAAACTGAAGAACTAAATGAAAAAGCAATGGCTCTTGCTACTAAAGTTTATGAAGAAGCAGCTAAAGAAGCAGAAGCTAATAAAGAAGAAGATCCAGCAAATGAAGAAGAACCAGTAGAAGCTGAATTTGTTGATGAAAAATAATAAAAGTTCTAGAATAACTAGAACTTTTTGTGGAGGATAGATATGAACTACGATAAAAGAGAAGATATAGAAGAAATATATAAATGGGATTTAACTACTAGATATAAAACCAATGCTGATTTTGAAAAAGATTACAATAAACAATCTAAAGCATATTTAAAGATTAAAGAATATCAAGGAAAAGTATTAGAAAGTGCTTCTAACTTATTAGAAGCATTAGATACTTATTTTATCATTAAAAACAATATTTTAAAACTATATGTATATGCAAGTTGTAAGCATAATGAAAATGTTGAAGATAGTGATAATTTACTAAATTTAAATAAAGCTTTATCTTTATATTATAGTTATGCTGAAGCTAGTTCATATTTAAAGCCCGAAATATTAAAAGGAAGTATTACGACTTTAAATAAATATTTAAAAAGTCCTAAATTAAAAAAATATAAATTTTATTTAGAAAATATAATTAGACAAAAAGATCATACATTAAATGAAAAAGAAGAAATGATTGTTTCTAAATTATGTTCTACTTCTGATTTAAATGAAAATATTAGTCAAGTACTTACTAATTCAGTTATTAATTATGGAACAATTGAAGTAGATGGAATTAAAACTGAATTAACTAATGCTAATTACCGAAATATTATTACTAATAAAAATCGTGAGACTAGAAAAGAAGCATATAATAAAATAACTTCTAATATTAAAATATATGAAAGTATTTATGGAATGAACTTAGCTTCTAATATGAAGTTTGTTAAAAATTTATCAGAAGTATATAATTTTTCTTCAGTTTTAGAAATGGATTTATTTGATGCAAATATTCCCGTTGCGGTTGTAAATAATTTATATAAAACTGTTGAAAAAAGAAAAGATGTTTTAAGAAAATATCTACTAATGATTAAAAGAAATTTAGCTTTAGAAGAATTAGAGTATTATGATATTAGAGCTGAATTAATAAATACGGATTTAAATTTTTCCGTCGATGAAGCTAAATTACTTTTAGAAAATTCACTTAGTATTTTAGGTGAAGAATATCAAAATATTTTAAAGCGAGCATTTAATGAATCTTGGATTGATTTTGGAACATATAAAGGCAAAACATCTAGTATATATGCAACTTGTAATTATAATAATACTCCACTTGTTTCAACTAACTTTTTAGGTAAATTTACTGATATAAGTACACTAGCTCATGAATTAGGTCATGCTGTTAATTTTGAACTTAGTAAGAAACAAGACTTTCATAATTGGAATGGATCACTATTAACTGCAGAAGTAGCATCTCTTACTAATGAAGTATTATTTTCTGATTACATTATCAAACAAAGTAAAGATAAAAATTTAAAATTAACCGCAATCTATAATTTATTAGATACAATTCAAAATAATTTATTTGATGCAACAATTGAAGGTAAATTTGAAAATATTATTTATCAAAAATTAGAAAATAATGAAGAAG
>CAYTQE010000125.1:0-1756 GCA_964439985.1 uncultured Muribaculaceae bacterium
AGAGGCTTATTTTAAACATGGTAGAAAAAATGTTAAGGTACTTGATGTAGGCTCAGGTTATGGCTTTATTGGTTTAACACTCGCAAAAATAATGAACTGTCAAGTAGATTTAATCGATGTTAATTCTAGAGCTATTCATTTAGCTAAAATGAATAGTAAAAAAAATAATATTAAAGCTAATGTATTTTTAAGTGATATTTATAGTAATGTAAAAGATAAATATGATGTTATTATAACTAATCCACCAATTAAAGCTGGTAAAAAAGTATACTTGAAAATATTAAATGAATCATTTAAATATTTAAATGAAAATGGAGAACTTTGGTTTGTAATGAGAAACAATCATGGAGTTAAAACTATCTATAAAGAGATGTCAAATGTAGTAAAAACAGAAATTTTGTTAAAAAATAAAGGTTTTTATGTAATTTTAGCTAAAATCTGTTGACATTGAAGCTTTAAATTGTTAGAATCTTAGTCTGAAGCCGTATCTTTTCTTTGCAGATACGTACTTATAAAAATATTGTTTGGGGTGAAATTTTAGTGGCATACAAAATAGCGAAATTTGGTGATCATAGAGAAAGAAGGACATTTTCTAAGACTACCAACACCTTAGAGTTAACAGATTTATTGGAAATCCAAAAAAAATCATATCAATGGTTTTTAGAAAGTGGAATCAGAGAAGTCTTTGATGATCTGTTTCCTGTTGAGAGTTTCACTGGTAATATATCGCTAGAGTTCAGCGATTATTCTTTTGATGTTCCAAGATATGGAATTAAAGAAGCTAAGGAACGCATGGTTACTTACTCAGCTCCTTTAAAAGTTCAGTCAAGAGTTTTTATCCATGAAACAGGTGAAGTTAAAGAACAAGAAGTTTTCTTAGGAGATATGCCTTTAATGACTGAGGCTGGGACATTTATAATTAATGGTGTAGAACGAGTAATTGTTTCTCAATTAGTTAGAAGTCCATCTATTTATTTTAAAAGAGAAATAGATAAAAATGGTAGACCAGTTGTAAGTGGTGAAGTTATACCTAATAAGGGAACTTGGCTTGAATATGAACTAGATGCTCGTGATGTAGTATATGTACGAATTGATCGTACAAGAAAGTTACCGATTACGACTCTTTTACGTGCTTTAGGACTTGGCTCAAATGAATCAATTACCGAAGTATTTGGTGAAAATGATTATCTAGATAATGCTTTTGCTAAAGATAGTACTAATAATACTGATGAAGCTTTAATTGAATTATATGAAAAATTAAGACCAGGAGAACCTGCTACACTTGATAGTGCTAAGAATCAATTAATTGTTCGTTTCTTTGATAAATTTAGATATGACCTTGCTAAAGTAGGTCGCTATAAATTTAATAAAAAATTAAATATCTTAGATAGATTACTAGGTTGTACTTTAGCTGAAAATCTAAAAGATGGTAAAACTACTCTAGCTAAAAAAGGTGAATTAGTAGATAAGGCTAAATTAGAAGAATTACGTCCTTATTTTGAAAATGATAAACTTGATACTTATAATAAGATTCAAGAAGTTTTAGTTTATGATAAAGTAAATCCAGAAAAAGTAGTTAAGATAATTGGTAATGATCAAACTATTGATGAAAGAAGATTAACTATAAGTGATATATATGCATCTATTAGTTATTATTTAAACCTTTTATCAAATGTTGGTAGTATTGATGAAATAGATCACTTAGGAAATAGAAGAGTTCGTCAAGTTGGAGAACTTATTCAAAATCAATTTAAAA
>CAYTQE010000126.1:0-1728 GCA_964439985.1 uncultured Muribaculaceae bacterium
TGCAGGCCTGACGCCGTTGCTGTTGTTCACATTGTTGTTGTTCAAGTTCCCCGTCGAATTGACATTGAACGCGTTAGCATTGCCGCTCGAATTCATGTTGTTTGGCGAAAACAGCCAAACTAGAAAGCATAAGGGCAAGCCTACGGTCAGCTAGTAGTATAATTCCTACTATATTTATATATATATAGCCATATTTTATATACTTTCTTTTGAAAAAAGAAAGTATCAAAGAAAATATTAGTAAAGTAATATGGGGTAGAGCGCATACGCTCACCTACCCTCATATTACAGCCACGACTTTTTTTTATGGTTATTATAATATCTCTTTCGCTCTATATTTGCCCCCTGAAAGGGTTTTCAGGGGACTTAGACAGATTAGAGAGTGATCGACTTCAAATATTTGTTACACCACTTTATATGGGTCAACATTGCTTCCTGAACCAGTTACGCGAGTCTTAGAGTTGATAGAAACTGCAGGCCTGACGCCGTGGCTGTAGTACACACTGTTGCTGCCCAAGCGCCCCGACGAATCGACACTGAACGCGTAAGCATAGACGCTCGAATTCATGCGGTTTGGCGAAAACAGCCAATAATTCTGATTCGTATACAAGTAATTAGTACTATTGCTTATGTTGTATACTAATCCAGCCATTGCTGCTTCATCTGCAGATAATAATCCCACTGGATAAGTTAAAGCGCCATTTCCTAGGGTTGTATCACTTTTGGTAAAACGGTCATTTTTTAAACCGCACTGCAAAGTTGGAGATTTATTTGTATAAAGTCGATAATATGCAGCATAGTATGTGGTTGTGCCAGTATTTCCATACCCGGGTCCTGTTGCTGCTCCGCCTACTTCACTTCTAAGTTGTCTATCATTACAGAATATATTATCTACTACAAGTCCAGAATAGCCTTTATCTACTATGTTAGTTTTATACCAATTATCTAAGGTGGTTTTTATATTTGTACTTGTTTCATTGAAAGTAGCTGCTGCGCTTGTTGTTCCATTACGCATAGTGGATGCTACTCCATTTGCCTCTCCATACATATAACCTACGTATTTTGCATCATTATAATTAGTAGAGTTCCATGCTGCAGTTTGAATTTGTGTATTTGTTCCTGTATCATTCATTGCACCACTTTGATTAAACTGAGCTTCTGTTCCATTATATATAAGTTTTACTGATCCATCTCCATTTATTCTTATTATCTTCCACTGGAATCCACCAAATATTATATTATTATTTAGTTCAGTTTTTAATCCGCGATAGTAATAGCTGGTTCCATAATCATCCTGCGTTGCATACAGTCCACTTGTTCCATTTATTTGAGAAAAGTCAGGTGTTCCTTTAGCTTCAATTACAGATGCTCCTCCATCTTGGGCTAGGATTTTATCTTTTAAACCAGGTTCATTAAAATAAACATTACATACTGTTCTACCAGAATCAGCTCCGGTTATATTTAATACCCATTTACTTCCATTCCAAGTAGCTTCTCCGCTTGCATTTGATGGTCCATTATTAGTAGTGCATGTAACTTCCGTTTGGTAATCTCCTTTGATTGTAGGAAATGTAGTTGATATTTCTCCATCTATTATAGCTGCTATTATGACATCTTCTTCGTTATATTCTGTATTTATTAAGTTTTTTAGCGCTAGTGTATTGTGAATATACCCTGCATTTATATCTAATTTTACATAATAAGTAGTACTTGTATTATTGATTACAA
>CAYTQE010000127.1:0-1706 GCA_964439985.1 uncultured Muribaculaceae bacterium
TCAATAGCAACCTATGATTATTATGTTGATTTTAATAAAGTTTATAAAAATGTGAATAAAGTAGAGATGCAATTAAATCTTCTTAATTATTTAATTGGGAAGGAAAATGTTGAACAGGAGTTTATGAAACTTCTTTTAGAGTATCCGGATGTAATAGAAGTTATTCCCATCTTACTTGCAATTCGAGAAGGTGAAATTAAAATTATTGATGGAGAAGTAATTTCTTATAGTTTTAAACAAATGAACAGAGATGTATCAGATTATACTAAACTGTTAAGAGAAAGTGGTTTAGTTGAATTGTTTGAAAAAAAGAAAATTAAAAATTTAGTAGATTATGTAACGGGCGTAGAAGTTGGTCTTGATACCAATGCTAGAAAAAATAGAACTGGACATTTAATGGAAGACATTGTTGAAGGTTATATTAATAAAATGCCTAATGTTGATTATTTAAAAGAAGCAAGTAAAAAAGAAATTAAAAATCACTTTAATACTGATGTATTAGATAATCTTAATTTAGATGATAGAAATAAAACGAATAAAAGATTTGATTTTGTCGTTAAATCTAAAAGTGGTAAATTACTTTTGATAGAAACTAATTTTTATGGAGGTAGCGGTTCTAAATTAAATGAAACTGCTAGAAGTTATGCAAAACTTGGAAATGACATTGAAGATATTGAAGGTGTTGAATTTGTTTGGATAACTGATGGAAAAGGTTGGCGTTCAACACAAAACAATTTAAGGGAAGCTTATAGTGTTATTAAACATCTATATACTTTAGACGATTTGGATAAAGGTGTGTTGGAAAAAATATAATTAAAAGAGGAGAATTTACATATGATATTTTTAAGTCATAATTATAAAGATAAAGATGTAGTAGGCCCTATAGCGGTTAGTCTTGCAAACCAATATGGAAAAGATAATGTTTTTTATGACTCTTGGTCAATATCCCCGGGTGATAGCATCATAACCGAGATGAATAAAGGTTTGTCTAATTGTAAATATTTTTTCTTTTTTATAAGTCAAAATTCTTTAAATAGTGGCATGGTTAGTTTAGAGTGGCAATCAGCACTGCATAAGTCAATAAAGGAAAATATTAAATTTATTCCGATTAAAATAGACAATTCGAATCAACCCACAATATTAATAGATAAAGTTTATATTGATATGTATAATATTGGAATTAAAGAAAGTTTACAAAAAATAATAGATGTATTAGATAATAATGATTCAAATATGTATAATGAAAATTACAGTAATGTTTATTGTGAGTTAGAAATTGTTTTTGATTATGAAATCAAGTTAGTAATAAATGCTAAAAAATTTAAAGAACATACCCCTACAATTAATATATCTTTTAACAATAATATGTCAGATATAGATTTTCAAGCTGTCGCTCCTCCTAATCAAAAAAGCTTTGTTTATAGTAGTGTCACTTTGTCTGGAACAATGGAAAATGGAGACATAACTAAAGGAATAAGAACTATGAGTCAAGACTTATCTCCTGATGAACCAATGTATTTTAATGTTAAAAATCTTAAAAAAGAAAAAATAAACAATTTAAAAGTTTGGCTTGTTAACGGTAAGCAAGGAATATTAATAGGTAAAATATAATAATTTTTTATATCTTTAAAACAGTAAAAGTTAATAGTAATATTTTGGTATTCTAACCTAGGTATCGAGCAGGGTACTATTTAGGTATTATTCAA
>CAYTQE010000128.1:0-1686 GCA_964439985.1 uncultured Muribaculaceae bacterium
ATAGGGTGATGTATATGAAAAAGTTTTTAAATAATATTAGAAAAGCAGATGATAGTTTAAAACTTAAAAATAAAATAATTAATACTTTATTGATATTTATACTTGGAATAGCACTTGGGATTTTTTCAAAATGGTTAGATAATTTGGCTATTGATAGTAATATATGGTGGATGAATATTATTGAAAAATTTGATTTAAATAATTTCTTTTCAGAAATGGCTGTTTGGCTATTTATAGCTGTTGCAATTTCAGTATTTAGTAAATCGCCTATAAGAGCGAGTATCAATGTTTTCTTGTTTTTTGTAGGTATGTGTATTAGTTATCATTTATATACTATTATGTTTAGTGGATTTAATCCTAGAAACTATATGATGATATGGTATGGATTTACTATTATTTCTCCTGTACTTGCATATATATGTTGGTATAGTAAAAGCGAAAATAAGTTATCAATTATTATAAGTAGTTTAATAATGTTTGTTATGTTTGTAAGTTGCTTCAGTTTTGGAATGATATACTTTGGTTTTAGAGGTATTTTATATACAGTAACATTTATTGCTACTTGTATAGTTTTATATAAGAAACCAATTAATTTAGGAATTAGTTTAGTAATAGGTTTAATATTAGCATTTATGATAAGGATACCATTTATAAGTGGTTAATTTTAGAGGTGATTTAAATGGAATTAATTAAATTAAGAGATAAAGATATAAATGAATTTAAAAAACTTATGCAGGAGTCTTTTCAATATGGATACGAATCAGTATATGGTGGTGATAAGGAACAAGTATTACCAGACAAAGATATTGATGAGAATTTGAAAGATCCTAATAGTCATGCTTATGAAATGATTGATAATAATGAGATTGTTGGTGGAGTTATTGTAACGATTAATGAAAACAATCATAATCATTTAGATTTCTTATTTGTAAAAGTAGGAGTTCAAAGTAAAGGTATAGGTAAAACTATTTGGAAAGAAATTGAAAAACTATATCCTGATACTGAAGTATGGGAAACATGTACTCCATATTTTGATAAAAGAAATATTCATTTTTATGTAAATAGATTAAAGTTTCATATAGTGGAATATTTTAATGAAAAACATCCAGATCCAAATAGACCATTAGATTGTTATGAAGAAGATGATGGTATGTTTAAATTTGAAAAAGTAATGAAATAAAGGTGAATTATGAAAAAGAAAAGAATAATTATATTATCAATATTAGCAGTAATTGTAATTACATCATTAGCTTGTTTTTTAGTATTAAAGAATAATAAAACATTTTTTAAAAGTGAATATATAGGTGTTGAAGGTCAAAAAATATTTATACCAAAGTATTCCTATTTTAAAGAGGAATGTTGTATGACTGCAGCCAGCTTTTATTCTTTAAGAAGTGAAAAAGAATTAAAAAAAGAAATAGATAGTTATATGAAAGATTTTGAATACTTTGAAGATGAAACAACTTATGGATATAGAAAAGATGGATTATTTATTCAAAAATATGAAGTAGTTAATGAAGGATTATTTAGAAAAATAATAATTACATATTAGCTCGGAAGATTAAGATGTTAGGAACGAAAGTTCCTTTTGTTATGGTATAATGTTAATAGAGGTTGATAATATGGATTTAATTAAAATTGAAAAATTTATTGATAAGCAAAAAGTAAGTTTTATTTGTTCAGTTG
>CAYTQE010000129.1:0-1628 GCA_964439985.1 uncultured Muribaculaceae bacterium
AAAATAGAATAACAAAAGAAGAAATGATAAAAATTATGCAAAGAAATTACCGAGTAAAAGGAGTCCCTTATGAAAAATACTATCAGTGAAGCAGAAAAAAGAAGAGCAGCATGGGAATTTGCTTTTGGAATAATGAAAATAGAAGAAATGGTCCCCTCGGATTTATTAAAAATGTTGGCAGAAAAAGAGATATCTGGTGAATTAACTACTGAAGAAATATTAGAAATAATACTAAAAAATTATAAAGTGAGTGAAGAACATGATAGACGTATACTTTGATTTCGAAAACGGAGTTTTAAGAAATAAATTAAATATTACTAATGAAGAAGATTTAAAAAAAGCTGAATCTGATATAGTATCAGTTAAAATTAGAGAATTTGAAGATAATAATGATTTTGAAATGTCAGAAGAGTACCTTAAGTTTATGCATAAATACTTATTTGAAGAATTATATGATTTTGCAGGTGACTATAGAGTAGCAAATATTGAAAAACAAGAAAAAGTTTTAAATGGTTTTTCAGTTAATTATAGTAGTTGTGATCAGATACCAAATAATATTAATGAGATTTTATTAGAAATGAAAAATAAAAATATCAATGAATTAGCCGAAGAAGATTTATGTCATTATATTACTGATATTACTACTAGAATATGGAAAACTCATCCATTTAGAGATGGTAATACTAGATGTACAATTATTTTTATCTGTAAATACTTAGAATATTTAAATTTAAGTTTTAATAAACAGATATTAAAAGAACATGCTAGCTATGTTAGAGATGCATTAGTAGCAGCAAGTTATGATGATATAGAAATAGGAATATACTCTAAAAAAGAATATCTTTTAGAAGTGATATCAGATGTATTAAATATAAACTTTTGCAACCCTATAAAAAAGTTGTGAATTTACAGTAAATAGTCAATGAATTCCTCATTATAACAATGAAAAAAGCACATTTTGTAATAAAACTGTGTTTTTTCATTGCTTTTTGATTTATTTAATGATAATTTATACTTGTAGGGCACTTAGCCTTATAAAAATCTTATATGGGAGGTAATCGTTATGTCAAAAACAGAATTAGTAGAATTTATTGCAAAAGCTGCAAACTTAACAAAAGCTGATGCTGCTCGTGCACTTGATGCAACAATCGAAGGAATTACTACTGGATTAAAAAAAGAAGGAAAAGTTGCTCTAGTTGGTTTTGGAACATTCACAGCAAAACTACGTGCTGCTAGAGATGGAATCAATCCACTTACTAAAGCAAAAATCCATATTCCTGCGAAAATGGCAGCTTCATTTAAAGCTGGAAGTAAATTAAAAGACGCTTTAAACTAATTTGACGATTAAAAGAAAAGAGGCAAATGCTTCTTTTTTTTTGTTTTATTTCAATTATTAATTCATTTTCTTTAATTGACATTAACTTCTTTTTGAGATAGAATATTCTTATTGTTAAAGGGGCTAAATATGAACCATTACTTTACTAATCAGGATTTAAAAAGTGAAATTCGTGTTCTAAAATATTCTTATGGAGAATATAATTTTATGTTTAATAGTGATTTAGGTGTTTTTTCAAAAGACAGAATCGATCTAGGTAGTAAGACTTTAGTAGAGGCTTATTTTAAACATG
>CAYTQE010000130.1:0-1619 GCA_964439985.1 uncultured Muribaculaceae bacterium
AAATTCACATCAATTTCTCCCTGCAGAAATGAACTAATTTCGTAGTGAACTTCCTTCTCGAACACATCTTCTAATATGGGGATAATCGCCCCGAGAGTTGGGGATAGCTGGCGTTTTTTTTCTAATGATGTAATATTACCATCTTTAATTTGAGCTATTTTGTATAATGCATGTTCAACTTGTGGTGTTAAAATAAAAGATGCGGTTATAAAATCTCCATCCAATCCGGCATGTATTCCCTTTTCCCAAAATATGATATTATCCTCGTCTACAAATTCAGGTTTATTTTCCCTTAGGTAATAATAGAGAAAATCTTCCTCTGTTTTTATCTTACTCCATTTATGAAGATATAGGTATTCTTGAATGAGATAAAGTCTTTTTTGTCTAGAATACACATGGGCTTCGGTACGTATAGCCTCGTCCGGATTAGCATTTCCAACTTCAAAACCATTTTCATCAAATAACGATGTACCGAAGAATGCATCTATATAACTTGCTTTCCGAGAAATTCTCACATATTCATCAATCTCCTTTTTAGTGACGTAAGGAATAGATTGCATTAAATTAATCGTTCCAAAAAAATTACTAATTGAGATTTGGGAGATACTATCTTTCACATTCTTAATAAAATCTTCAGGAACCTCAATTTTATATTTGAAACCACCCAATGAGAGCATCTCCATAAAGTTGGCCTTTTCTTTAAGCAACTTTTTTTTCAGCCGTGAATACAATTCAGGTTCCTGATCTTTAATCTCAAAGGCAGCGTTATATGCATTTTGGTAATCATCAACCAAATTCGGATAAAAAGTATTATCTTCTTTGTTATTAGCTGTTTCGTCAGCTTCTCTTTCAAAACTTAAGGATAAGTTCTTATGAAATTCATAATCACTAATTGCATCTAACAAATATAGTGCTTTTATATACTCTCTTTCTTCGGTATGTTTGTTGTTCTCTTTTGACGAAATTCTCTTATTTTCAATATAATCCGAAAGTTCTTTTAGTTCATCTACCTTGTAAGACTTTTTTATTGCTTCAACAACTTTCTGAATCCAAAAAGGATGCTCAAACTTGTCATAAATAACAGTTATCACATCTTTTAAGAAAATTTCAGTGGCGATAGCTTTAAAATCACGTACAGCAATTGACCGAATTAGATAACTAATTTTATTATTCTTTCTAAATGCTTTTAAGTAACTTTCAGATGCAGTAATCTTTTTACTACGTTTATCTTTATCAAACCGACTCAGGAGATCATTGCATCTTGCTTTTACCTCCAAGTTTTCTGAATTACACCAATTATTTTTTTTAACAATCAATTGTTCTTCTTCATTTAAAATGACATTTTTAATACTCTCTTTTTTCTCAATGTCAGTAAGTGAAGCAAAACAAATTTTATGGAGGAGTATAGCAGCGGTCTTTTCTTCTTGGTCATCAAATTTGGATGGATATAGGTAACAAAGTAACTCAGTGCCAAACATTTCCGACGGTATTATCAGTTTATTAGTTTTTAAACTTGAATTTTCCATGAAAACTTGGAATTTATCAGAAAAAAATCAACTCTGATTGGTCAGAAGGATTGTCCATCTGAAATATAATAATTACTGTGTTTATGTTTAAAG
>CAYTQE010000131.1:0-1609 GCA_964439985.1 uncultured Muribaculaceae bacterium
GAATTTAATATAGCTGCACTTATACTTGGTATTGCTATTACTAATATTATTCCTAATATGACTATTACTGCTAATAATTCTATTAGAGTAAATCCTCTTTTATTTTTCATATTTTTCTCCTACTATTTTTTCTACTATATTAAGTATATATAAAAAACCTTGTTTTGACAACAAGGTTTATATATTTAATATGATAGTATAAATATTATTTAGCTTCTATAATTAGTTTTATAGCGGTTCTTTCTTCACCTTCAATATTAATATCTGTAAAAGCTGGTATGCAAACTAAATTTTTTCCACTAGGGGCTACAAACCCTCTAGCAATAGCTATAGCTTTAATAGCTTGATTTAACGCTCCTGCTCCTATTGCTTGTATTTCAACAGCACCCTTTTCTCTAAAGACATTGGCTAAAGCTCCCGCTACTGAATTAGGATTCGATTTACTCGATACTTTAAGTGTTTCCATAATAATTATTCCTTTCTTTCTACATTAAAATATATGAAAGAAAGAGTAATATATGAAATATTTTTATAAAATAAAACATCTTATGATGTTTTATTAATCAAGAGTTTCTATTTCTAACTCTTTTATAAATTCTTCACCTGGTACATCAGATAAATTAGGTTCCACAGCTTCTGTTACTGGAGTTACATCAATAACTGGTGTAATTGGTACTACTGGGGTTGCATCAATAACTGGTGATTTTTCAATTTGCACAGATTCTTCGTTAGATATTAAATTTGGCTCTTGATATGTACCTACATTAGGAATTGGATTTGGCTCTTGATATGTACCTACATTAGGTGTTTGAATTGGTTCTTGATATGTACTTACATTAGGTGTTTGAGGAGGTAATGAATGATTATTAACATTTTGTTTATTCATATTAGTATTAGGATTAACAATCATTGTATTATCAAAATTCATATTATTAACTGATTGATTTGATTGTATTGGTTGTTGCTGCTGCTGTTGTTGTTGATTAGAAAAATTACCCACACCAAAATTAGTTGGAGTCGGATTTTCCATTGGTTGAACATTGTTTATATTAAAAGATTCTAAATTATCTTCTAATTTAATTTTTTTAGGTTTAGAAGTAACTAAAAAAATTATTAGAGCTAAAATTAATAACAATACCCCACTACTAATCAAAATACCAGGTATTGATGTTATCCATTCAATTATATTTTCCATATTTAAATCTTCCTTTTCTATTCTCTATATATTATGATAACAAATTTAAAAATATTTTGCAATTATAATTGACATAAGTTTGTATTTAAATTTATCTTCTTATTTCTTTTATTCTATTTTTATTATATAATTATTATAGGTGATAAGATGAAAAGAAGAAGTTTAAATATATCATTAGGGATATTATTTATATTAATATTAATTTATTTTATTTATAAAATTATTGGCGGAAATAATACTGTTGATTATATAGCGTCTATTATTAGCGTGTCATTACTATCTTTATTTATATTAGTTTTTATAGCTATACTTATTAAAAATAAGAAAATATCTTCTGTATTTTTAATTGCTAACATAATTCTAATTATTTTTATTAGTTTTAATTAGCTATATGATATAGGAATTATACAGTTA
>CAYTQE010000132.1:0-1606 GCA_964439985.1 uncultured Muribaculaceae bacterium
CTGGTGCTTTTTTTATTAATTTTTACTGAAACAGTAAAGAGATTAATAAAATGATAATTATTATATAAGAAATGATTAGAAAATCTATTCGTTTCATAATATCAAACCCCTTTCATTTCCCCTGAAATGAAGAGGTAGCACCCAAACAGTTAAATGTTTCCAAAAGCATAATATCATTAAAATAAAAAGTTGTAAAATAATAGATTTCAAGAATTTGGAGTAAAATCACACCTAAAATTGATAATCTAGTAATTGAATTAATATTATTACTATGTTAAGATGTATATAGATGAAGGAAACTTCATAAAATAAAAAAGGAAGCATTTAACTCTGGAAGTTTGAGTGCTACCAATGTTCTGGGCACTAGATAAGTATTAGCTGGTGCTTTTTTTATTAATTTTTACTGAAACAGTAAAGAGATTAATAAAATGATAATTATTATATAAGAAATGATTAGAAAATCTATTCGTTTCATAATATCAAACCCCTTTCATTTCCCCTGAAATGAAGAGGTAGCACCCAAACAGTTAAATGTTTCCAAAAGCATAATATCATTAAAATAAAAAGTTGTAAAATAATAGATTTCAAGAATTTGGAGTAAAATCACACCTAAAATTGATAATCTAGTAATTGAATTAATATTATTACTATGTTAAGATGTATATAGATGAAGGAAACTTCATAAAATAAAAAAGGAAGCATTTAACTTTGGAAGTTTGAGTGCTACCAATGTTTTGTGCGCTAGCTAAATATAGCTGGTGCTTTTTCTATTAATTATAGTAAGATAAATTTAATTAAAAAAAATAGTGTAAATCACTATTTTATTATTGTTTCAAGAGCAAGTTTTATCATATCGTTTAATGTTGTTTGTCTTTCTTCTGGAGTAAGGTCAGTTTCTTCAAATTTACTATCACTTATTGAAACAAGACATGCTGCTTCTTTATTTGAAGCTTCTGCTATATGAAATAAACCAAAGGCTTCCATTTCACTAGCTAGAGGATTAATATCTTTTGGTATTTCTTCCTTTAAGTGATCTATATTTTGATAAACATCAAATATTTCTGAAGTAAATAAAGTTCCTTCATTTATATCAATACCTAATTCTTTACTAGTTTGGATTATTAAATCATTTAACTTTTTAGATGAGTCAACTACTTTAGAAGTTATTTTACGATATCCATAAGCAAAGTTTGAAGGAGAGTAAGCATTTGTTCCTAAAACAATATCTCGCACCTTAACACTAGGGCTAAATGCTCCTGCCGTACCAATTCTTATTATTTTTTTAACATCATATATATTATATAGTTCATGAGCATAAATCGCAACAGATGGTATTCCCATACCACTACCCATAACTGTTACTTTTTTATTTTTATAAGTTCCAGTAAATGCTAGCATATTTCTAACATCATTAACTAGCTTTACATTTTCTAAAAAGTTCTCCGCGATATATTTTGCTCTTAAAGGATCTCCTGGTAATAATACAATATCGGCTATATCCTCTTTTTTACTATTCATATGAACTGCTTCCATTTTAACACCTCTTATAAAATTATACCATGTATGATTTAAGATATAAATAGCTTGAGAACTACTTGTTCTTAGT
>CAYTQE010000133.1:0-1599 GCA_964439985.1 uncultured Muribaculaceae bacterium
TTATATCATACTTATTCGTTAAAAACACTATGCAGAACTAGAGAAAGATTAATTATGATAAATTTCATTTGGAATTCCGTTTTGGTATAGAAAACTGAAATAAGTATGGTTATAATATAAATTATGTTTCCTCGTTGGAAAGGAGAAGATTAAAATGAAAGAATGGAAACATTTAACGTTCGAACAAAGAAAGGTTATTTCTTCTGGTATTGCACATCAAGAAAAAGCAAAAAAAATCGCTGAATCTTTAGAAGTTGACCCAACAACTGTATCTAAGGAAGTAAAAAGAAACAGAGACCAAATTACTGAGGGGCTTACTACTCCCACTTGTAAAAGAACTTCTAAATGGCCACATGTTTGTTCAGGCTGTCCAAAAAGATATAATAATAATTGTTCATTAACAAAATATAAATACGATGCAAAATCAGCTCAAAAGAAGGCTGATGTTAATTTAGTTAATTCAAGAAAAGGAATTGACCTTACTGAAGAGGAATTTAAAATTTTAGATGAGACGATTAAAGATGGTGTTGATGACAATAAATCCATTTATCAAATTAAAATCGAAAATAATGACACTATTAAAAAATCTATTACCACATTATATAGATATATAAACAATGGTTACTTAACTACGAAGCGAATTGATTTACCATATGCTGTTAAGTATAAAAAAAGAAAATACAAAAAAAAGTATGATTATACTGACAATTTCATTGACAGAAGTAACCATACTTACCTCGATTATCTATCTTTTAAGCATAAGAACCTAGGAGTCTATGTTTGGCAATTAGACTTCCTTGGAGCTATTAAAACAGATAACAAAAGTATTTTATCATTTATTTTACCAAATTTAAAGTTTATATTAATAGATATAATAAATAAACCAAATTCAGAAAAAGTTGTAAAATTTTTCGATGAAATAGAAGAAAGAATTGGGATAGAAGCATTTAAAGAATTGATACCAGCTATATTAACAGACAGGGACCCATGTTTTTCTGATATTGAAGGAATATGTTTCTCAAAAATAACAGGTGAAGAAAGGTGCAAATTATTTTTTTGTGATCCATATGTATCCAGCCAAAAGCCTAACGTAGAAAATTTAAATAAACAATTAAGATTGTTTTTTCCAAAAGGAAAATCAGTTGACAAATACTCTAAATCAGATATTAAGACAGTAAATATAACTATGCTTAATAAACCTCTAAGATCAATGGACGGATATACAGCAAAAGAAACTTTAATCAAAGTATTTGATGAAGAATTATTCAATAAATTATTTAAATAGAAAAGAGTTTAGTATTTTATTACGAAATGAAGCGTAGCGAAATGAAGTAATAAAATGTAAAACTCTCGACGAGGAAACAGCAGCAAAAACGGAAATAAGTTTGAATAACGGAAATAACTCCGTGATTTAAGCATGCAATAATTTCGTAACTTATCATTTAAATTAAAAGACTTATTTCCGTTTATCATAATTTTAATGGAAATAAGTTAGGGTTTTCGGCCACTTCATTAAAAAACGGAATTTAATCTAAAAATTTACCGAGAAAGATTAATTAAAGAACGAAGTAAAATTATGGTTTTGTTAACTAATCATTT
>CAYTQE010000134.1:0-1528 GCA_964439985.1 uncultured Muribaculaceae bacterium
AAAAATGTTATAATTATTAAGATAAGTGAAACTTTTTAAAAGAATAAATACTCTTTAGAAGTGAGGAAACAATTATGAGTTTTGATGATATATACAACGAAACATATGATAATACTATAAAATATGTAACTTGTAAGTGTGATAACATCAGTAATATTGCTGATATTATGCAAAATATATATTTACAATTATATGAAGTCCTTAAAGGGGGAAAATATGAAATTAAAGAAATTGAACCATTTCTTATTAAGTTAGCACGAAATGAACTATATAAACATTATTCTTTAAAAGATAAATTCAAATTTATATTTAATAAAGAAGATAATATTAAATTATCAGATATAATTGACAATGTACCAGATGAAAAAATCAATATTGAAGAAGAACTAATAAATAAGTGTAGGTTAAATGATATATTTGCCGAAATTAAAAAAACTGATTTATTAACCCAAAAAATTATTACCTTATATTATTTACAAGATATTAAAATAATTGATATTGCTCAGATTCTTCAAATTAACGAATCTTCTGTTAAATCAAAACTATATCGAGGATTAGAAAAAATAAGAAATAATTTAGGGGAGGAAAAATAATATGAATAAAATTAAAGAAAGTTTAAAAGAAAATATAATTACAAAGGAGAGTTTAAAAATGAAAATTGAAAATGAAATTGAAAATAAAGAATTAAAGAGGACTAATACTTATTTAAAACCTATAGGATTTACCTTTGCAACATTATTAATATTTTTGGGGATAGGATTTTATTTTTTTAATAATAATAATGATAATTCTTTAAAGAAAAAAGAACCAAATAATAAAGAGATTTTTAAATCAAAAATGTCAAATAGTGCAAATTATAGTATGACTATACTGCTTAATCTTGATAATTATTTAGCAGAAAACAATTTACTTTCTTATAATGATGATTCAGCTTCAGCAGTAACGCTCTTATCAAACAATAATAATGAAGATGTTGTTGAAATTGATGCAAAAGAAATAGTTGATGTAGAAGAATTTAAATCATGTAATGGTACAGTTATTATTGAAAAAGATTTATTTACGTATAATTATACTGTTAATGGTGAATGTAGTAATGACCCAGAAGGTGCTAGTAATTTAACGATTAAAAGATACGATGGCATTAACAATATGGGACTAAATGCGCTACATAAATTAGAGCCAATTAGTGGTGGTTATGTTGGTTTGTTTGAATATAGTAAAAATAATGCTGACAAATGTAAAGATAATAAATATGAATGTGAATACGATGGATTTGCAGTTGCTAAATTAAATGAACAAGGTGATATTAATAATATAAATGGCATAACAAGAGAAGATTTAAAAGTAGGATACGAAAAAACCATTCAGATTGAAGATTTTTTTGCACTAAACGATGCATATTATGTTTCTTATACTATTGGAGGTAATGAATCATATAAAGAAGTTCCATTTAAAGATGTAGTATCAAATTGGATTGCTAAGTTTGATTCGAATTTAAATCTTGTCTGGAACAAAGAAATTACAAAAA
>CAYTQE010000135.1:0-1522 GCA_964439985.1 uncultured Muribaculaceae bacterium
ATTATACCATGTATGATTTAAGATATAAATAGCTTGAGAACTACTTGTTCTTAGTTATTTATATTATAATTAATTTAGGTGTATTAATATACCTAAATATTTAATTTAAGTTAGGACAAATTATACCACGGGTGTATGAATCCATTTTTTTGACAGTCCATCTTATATTTTATTTAGTTATCTAGTTTAAGATAGTAGGGTTTTAAATCCAGATAAAAAGCATGATGAGATAATTGATGAATAATATAAGACTTAAATTGGGAAGGAGAACTTATTTATGAAATATGTTTTAGCTATTGATATTGCGAAAAACAAAAGTATGGTTTTACTTATTAACGATAGTGGCGAAGTATTAATTGAGCCCAGTGAGGTAGAACATAATTTGACTGATCTTAATTTATTACATAACAATATTACTGCGTTTAACATAACTGACTTAACAGTATTTATAGAGTCTACTTCAACTTACCACTTGGCAATTCAGAGATTCTTTAAGGAAAAGGAATATAATGTTCATGTAATAAATCCAATGCATGCTAAAAACAATACCAGGAACTTAAGGAAAACTAAAACCGATAAAGAAGATTGTTTTAATTTAGCAGACTTATTTTTTACTAAACAAATTAAAAATAATAACTTAATTACTGAAGATATTTATGATAATCTTAATTCTTTATCAAGACAATATCATTCTCTGCATGAAGGTCTTACAAGATATAAAAACAGATATAACCAATTAGTAAATCTTACATTTCCTGAATTTGAAACATTATTTAAAGGGAGCGCTTTGTATGGTTTAACGGCACTTAATTTTATTAAAGAGTTTAAGCATGCTGAAATAATTAAAAACAAACGCGTTGATGCTTTGGGTTACAATATGGCTAACACCCAAAAAAGGCACATCAATTACTATATTAAAAAAGCTGAATCAATTAAGAGTAAAGCAAAGCTTTCATATCCAGGCGTTAGTATTTATAGTAAAGAAGTTGATAACCTGATTCAGATAGTAGATATACTTTTATTTGAACAAGTGCAAATTGGTTTGCTACAAGAAAAAATGATCACTCTCGCAAAGCAATCATCTTTGTTTCCGATAGTATCTTCTATATTCGGTATAGGAGAACTGTCTACAGCTCTTATTCTTGCGGAATTAAGAGATATCACTAGGTTTGATAATGTTAAGCAGATTAATGCGTACTGTGGATTGGATCCAACTATCATACAGTCAGGTAAATCTGTTAATTATCATGCCCCTATTTCAAAAAGAGGAAATAAGTATGCTAGAAAAATTTTGTTTAACTGCTCTGCCAATATTATCAGATGCTCAGCTATAAATAATACAGACAATGTTATTTATCAATACTTTAGAAAAAAACAAAGTGAGAATAAACATTATTATGAGTGTATCACTGCTTGTTCTACCAAACTCATTAGGATTATTTTTGCATTATGTAAAAGTAATTCCTCTTTTGAATAATATTATACTATAAACTATAAATCATTACTACATTTTTTAAAATTA
>CAYTQE010000136.1:0-1476 GCA_964439985.1 uncultured Muribaculaceae bacterium
ACCTGCTAAAGAAAGTAGAAAAATAACTGAAAAAGAAAAGAAATTAATCGCAATTCATGAATCAGGACATGCTGTAATAGGAATTAAAGTTAAAGACGCTAATGAAGTACATAAAATTACAATTATTCCAAGAGGTATGGCTGGTGGTTATACGATGATGATACCTAAAGAAGAAAAGATTGCAATTATGACTAAAAATGAACTACTAGCAGCTATTACGGGATTGTTATCTGGAAGAGTTGCAGAAGAACTATTTATTGGTGAAATAACAACAGGAGCATCAGATGACTTTAGAAGAGCAACTGCTATAGCTAGGTCAATGGTAACTGAATATGGAATGAGTGACTTAGGACCAGTCCAACTTGAACATAAAAGTGAAGGTGTCTTCTTAGGAAGAGATTATAACAAAAGTCAAAACTTCTCAGATACTGTCGCACTAGAAATAGATCAAGAAGTAAGGAAAATTATCGATGGCTGTTATAAAGAAGCTACCAAAATATTAAAAGAAAATGAAAAATTAGTTCACTTACTAACAGATACATTAGTAGAAAAAGAAACTTTAACTAGAGAAGAAATAGTTGAATTAGTAGAAACTGGCAAATTATCTGGTACTAATAATCCAGAAGATTTAAAAGCTCAAGCTAAAAAACTAGAAATTAAAGGATATACTAAAATGACTGAAGCAGAACTAATAAATGCAATTGAAGGCTCTAAAAAATAGAGTCTTTTTCTATTTAATAATCTTAAAGTTGTAAAAATAATAAAAATATATTATACTTAATACAAAGTAGGTGGTTTATATGTTAAATATCTTAAAAGAATTCACAAAAACAAAAAGATTTGTTTATTTAAGTTTAGTATCGTTGTTAACACTTTTTTCTTTAGCGCTAAATACAGCATTTAGTGCTTTTACTAATCGAAGTGAAACAGCGATAACTAATATTAAAGTAGCAGGAATGGAATATGCACTTCATATAAATGGAGTACCAGGTACAACTATAACTGCAACAAAAAATGATACTACTAAATCAAATATATCAGTTACATCACTAAATAATAGAGACTCAAAATATGAACTTATTTATAAAGTGTGTTTAGATCAAGCTTGCACAAATATTGTTCAAAAGCCAGAAGATTTAAATATAGAATATTCATCAAAAACAATAGATTCTATATCTGGAGCTATAACTTCAACAGGAAATAAAAATATAAGAATAATTGTAATCAATAATACAAGTACTACTTATTATGTAAAATTAGATATAAATGCAGGTTATATGCATAATACTTTAGCACTCCAAAATCTAATAACTGCTGAATATAACGAAGAAGATATTATAATAGCTGCAACAATAGATGGAGAAACATCTACAACATTTCCAACAACAAATGAATATGCTGCTACAGTAACATGCGAAACAAATGATGGTCCATCAAGTGCAACTGGAACGGTTATGTGGAATGGATTAAAATGGA
>CAYTQE010000137.1:0-1463 GCA_964439985.1 uncultured Muribaculaceae bacterium
TAGGAACTTCCATAACTGAAGAATATTTAAACTTATTCTTTAATTCTTGAACAATTGTTTTTTGATAAAGTTCTTTTAAACTATTCATCCTTTTCACCTACTTTTTCTTTTTTAGTTTTAGTAGATTTTTTTACTTCTTTTTTAGATTCTGTTTTAACTTTCTTAGTTTCTTTTTTTGCAGAATCAATTACTTTTACGTTAGATACATGGATTGGATTTTCAGTTTCTAGGATTCCGCCCGTCTCATTAGTACGTCCAGGTTTCATATGTTTTTTTACTATATTAATACCTTGTACTACAACACGGTCTTCTTTTTTTAAAGTTACAGTAACAACGCCTTCTTTGCCTTTATCTTTTCCAGCAAGAATTTTTACTTTATCGCCAACTTTTACTTTCATATATCCTCCTATAAAACCTCAGGAGCTAGTGAAATGATCTTGTTATATCCATGATCACGAATTTCACGAGCAACTGGTCCTAAAATACGAGTTCCTACTGGACTCTTATCTTCTTTAATTAGTACGCATGCATTATCATCAAACTTAATGTAACTACCGTCTTCACGTCTAGCACCATGTTTTGTTCTAACAATAACTGCTCTTACTACTTTTCCTTTTTTAACACCTGAGTTAGGAATAGCTTTTTTTACTGTTCCTACTACTACATCGCCAATATTTCCATATCTAACTTTGCTGCCACCAAGTACTCTTATTACCATAAGTTCACGAGCACCAGTATTGTCAGCAACTTTTAATCTTGATTGCTCTAATACCATAGAAATACCTCCTATAAGACAACAGCTTTTTTAGTTACTTCTACTAGTTCATATCTTTTTGTTTTAGATAATGGTCTAGTTTGAATTAACTTAACTGTGTCTCCAACTTTAGCAATATTTTTCTCATCATGAGCAGCATATTTTTTCGAATATTTTACTCTTTTTTTGTATAATGGATGGTTACGATATGTTTCAACTAAAACAGTAATAGTTTTGTCATTAGTACTACTTACTACAGTTCCAATTATATATGAACTTTTAGTTTTTTCCATTAATTATCACTCCCATCTTTTTCATTTAACACTGTTTTTAATCTAGCAACTGTTTTTCTCTTTTTATCAATTTCATGTGTTTTTTCTAAATTGCCAGTTGCCATTTTCATACGTAGATCAAATAATTCTGTTTTTAATTCTTTGATTTTTGTAGCAATTTCTTCTGTGGTCATTTTTCTTATTTCATTAGCTTTCACTATTAACACCACTTTCTTCTTTTGATATAAATTTTGTTTTAACACTTAATTTATGAGCTGCAAGTCTTAATGCTTCACGTGCTGTTTCTTCATCTACTCCATTAATCTCAAACATAATTTTACCAGTTTTCACTACTGCAACCCAGTCTTCTATTCCACCTTTTCCTTTACCCATACGAGTTTCTAAAGGTTTCTTAGTTCTGGCAAGATGTGGGAATA
>CAYTQE010000138.1:0-1453 GCA_964439985.1 uncultured Muribaculaceae bacterium
TTTCTATATCAGCTAAAACTTGTTCTAGGGCTTTATCTTTTTTATTTTCATTTGAACTTGACTTCAAGTTATTTTCACCAATCTTTCTTTGTATCTTAATTTTAATACAATATATTTAGTTTGTCAACACTTTTCACAAACATTTGTTTGACAGATTTTGAAATTCTGTAAAACCTATTATTTTTAAAATAAAAACAGCTAATTAGCTGATTTATTTTTCTAACATAAACTCTTTATTTATAACAAAATATTGAACACCAGAAAATACCGATAAAATAGTTGCTATAAATACTAAATAATTACCAAAAGAAATATTTAATAATTCAAATGGCCAATTTGAGAAAAATATCATTGATAAACCTACCATCATAAAGATAGTTTTAATTTTACCCCATATAGATGCTCCTACTGCTTTGCCTTTAGAACCAGCTACCATTTTTATTGAATCAACTGCGATATCTCTAATAATTATTATAATAGGTATAATAACTGGTAATAATCCATCATACGCCAGTGCGATAAGTACTCCATTTACTAATACTTTATCAGCTATAGCATCCATAACTTTTCCAAAGTCAGTTACAATATTTCTTTTACGAGCAATACTACCATCTAGAAAGTCTGTTATAGATGCGATAATAAACAATACACCAGCTATAACATATTTTAAATGAATCTGGATCCTTCCTGCAACTAAATATTCAGGCCAGTCAAAACCAATTTGATAAAAAGGAAATACTAGAATAATAATTATTATTATTGCTAAAACCATTCTCACCATTGTTATTTTATTTGGTAAATTCATTACTCCTCCTACTTAAAGTAACTTAATATATTAGTAGTTACATTCCCAACAGTTATTTGTTTAACACTCCATATAATAGCCAAAATTACAAGAATAACAATTAACAATAAAGTTAAAATAAATTGCTTATCGCTACTTTTAGGTGCTTCTTTAGTATAAGGTGAAGCTACTCTTTCTTCTTTTTCTTCAGCTTCAGCTTTTTCTCTTGCTGCTTTTTCAATTTCTTTCATTGGTATTTTTGAAGTAACTTCAAACATATATTCATTAAATTCATCAATTATTTCATCTGGATTTAATCCCAGATACTTTGCATAATCTTTTATATTTTCTTTAAGCAAAAAAATATCTTTAAATGCTCCCGTATTACCTTCTTCAATTTGCTCTAATACGAGGAGCGGTATTTCTAAATCTTTACTTACTTCATCAAGATTTACACCTGATGATTCTCTTGTTGTTTTTAATACTTCACTTATTTCAGTCAAGTACTGATCACTCCTTTTTTTGGAAAATAAAAATAATATCTTATAAGCCATATTCTGTACCTTACTATTGTAAGGCGGTAAACATTTATCTAGCTTTAAAAGCTCCTTTCTCAGTTTCATTTTACTTTGAAAGGTTCCCCTACCAAATTTGGGTTTCTCGCTTGTG
>CAYTQE010000139.1:0-1446 GCA_964439985.1 uncultured Muribaculaceae bacterium
TTCTAAAATCATAATATTTTGAGGTTTAATATCTCTATGGATTATATAAGAATCATGGGCTGCAGCCATTCCGTCAGTTATTTGAATCATTATATCAATAACTTCTTTAATAGTAAGCGTTCCTCTTCTTCTTAAAAGTTGTTTTAAGTGTTTTCCTTCAATGTATTCCATAACAATATAGTAAAGACCATTATCTTCACCAACATCATATACTTCAACAATATTTGGGTGTGATAAGGAAGATGCTGATAATGCTTCTCTTTGAAATCTTCTGACAAATTTTTCATCTGTTGATAAGTCTCCTCTTAAAACTTTAACAGCAACATCGCGTTCTAATATCACATCATAGGCTAAGTAAACATTAGCCATACCACCTTCACCAATAGTTTTCATTATTTGGTAACGGTCATTTATTTTTTGCCCCTTTGTTATCACTCTAAAACGCCACCTTCTTTAATTAAATATGCTATGGAAATATTATCAGTTCCACCCCTTGCATTACATTTTTTAATCAGTTTAATTAATTTTGATTCAACGCTAATATCTTCTTCTTCTAAAACTCTTTCTATTTGATCTTTAGTTAGCATATGGGTTAAACCATCGCTACATAAAAGTATCGCATCAACATTTAAGTCAACATCAAATATATCAAGTTCTTGTTTATCAGCTGAACCTAGAGCTTTCATTAATACGTTCTTTTTAGGATGATCTTCAGCTTCTTCTTCCGATAATTCTCCTGAATCAACTAATAAATTTACTAAAGTATGATCTTTTGTTATTTTATGTAATTTACCTGACTTTAAAACAAAACCACATGAATCACCAATATTTGCAAAAATTAAAAATTCTTTTGTTAATAAGGCCATTACAACAGTTGTTCCCATACCAGATGAATCAGCATGTTCTTCAGCATATTTTATTATATTTCTATTTATTTCATTAATGTTTTCATTTAACCAACTAACAGCATCAAGTTTAGAACCGATGGTACTTAAATCAGCAAATCTTTTTCCAATATGAGTAACAACCATTGAAGAAGCAACTTCACCTGCTCTATGTCCTCCCATACCATCAGCTACAATCATTAAATGTTCATCAGATTTATTTTTTAAAATAGTAACTGAATCTTCATTATGAGTTCTTACTCTTCCTGGATCTGTTATATAAAATGATTTCATTATTCCACCTCATTTGCTCTAAGTTGTCCACAAGCAGCATCTATTTCTGTTCCTAATTCTCTTCTTACTGTTACATTTATTCCCATTTTCTGTAAATGTTCATAAAATTTATTAATCTGATTTTGGCTCGTCTTTTTATAATTTATAGAATTAGTTTCATTATAAGGAATTAAATTAACATAAACATTCATGCCCTTTAATAAATTTCCTAATTCTTCTGCTTCTTTTAAACTATCATTTATATGTTCTAGCATAACATATTCTATAG
>CAYTQE010000140.1:0-1440 GCA_964439985.1 uncultured Muribaculaceae bacterium
AATGCAAGTTAGAATTATTTTATTAAATAAATTGCATTTAAGTATTTAAGTAACACTTCATAATTTCATATTTGCAATTAAAAATAAAATATGCTAGAATGAAAACCATAAAGCAAAGAGATAGGACTATAATTAATATATATTATTAAGAGAGTTAGTGTTTGGTGAAAGCTAATTAATATGATTAATGAATCTCCCTATTAGTGAAGTTAATAACTTCCGGTTAATAACCGTTATTTAAATTAAGAAAAATATAAGGATGGTACCGTGCTAAAGCACTCCTATGTAACCATTCTTTTTTATTTAGAAAGAGGATATATGAAAAAGAAAATGTTTATAATTTGTAGTAAGAAGTTTTATGATAAGATTCCATCCATTATGGATAAATTAGAAGATAGATTTTTAATTACATTACCTAATTGTTATGATGATCCTAGTACTGAATCTAGATTTAAAGAAATAGGAAGAAGAGAACATGCAGACTTTAAATCAGAAATGATTTTAAAGAGTGAAGAAACAATCAAAAATATAGACTTAGTATTAGTACTTAATTTTGATAAAGGTGAATATAAAAACTATATAGGTGGGGCTACATTTCTAGAAATGTATGATGCATTTAGATTAAATAAGCCAATATATATGTTTAATGATATTCCAGAAGGAATATTAAAAGATGAGATAATTGGTTTTAAACCAATTATAATAAAAGGAAAGTTAGAGGAAATAATATGATAGATATTAAACTTATAAGAGAAAATAAAGACTTAGTAAAGGAAAATATAAAAAAGAAATTTCAAGATGATAAACTACCACTAGTAGATGAAATTTATAATCTTGATCTAAAATATCGCGAATATAAAGAAAAAGGCGATAAATTACGTAGTGAGAAAAATAATTTAAGTGCTGAAATAGGCGCACTTATGCGTGATAAAAAAATAGAAGATGCAAGTAAAATAAAAGAAAAGATTGAAAACATCAACAAAGAAATTGAAAAATTAGAATTAGATGAGGAAAACTTAGAAAAAGAAATCAAAGAAAAAATGATGATAATTCCTCAAATAATTCATGATACAGTACCAATTGGCAAAGATGATACTGAAAATGTTGAAGTTGAAAGATTTGGGGAACCAGTAGTTCCAGATTTTGAAGTACCATATCATGCTGATATATTAGCTAGAATTAATGGTCTTGATAAAGATTCATCAGGAAGAACTAGTGGATCTGGGTTTTACTATCTTTTAGGAGATGGCGCAAGACTCCATTCAGCAATGATAAGCTATGCTAGAGATTTTATGATTGAAAAAGGTTTTACTTATGCAATACCTCCATTTATGATTAGAGCTGATGTTGTAACTGGTGTTATGTCATTTGCCGAAATGGAAAATATGATGTATAAAATAGAAGGTGAAGATTTATACTTAATAGGTACTAGTGAGCACT
>CAYTQE010000141.1:0-1425 GCA_964439985.1 uncultured Muribaculaceae bacterium
AAATTACAAATGGATTCTTTAAGACAAGGAACACAAAAAGCAAAGACTCGTTCTGAAGTTTCTGGTGGAGGAAGAAAACCATATCGTCAAAAAGGAACAGGAAATGCTCGTCAAGGATCAATTAGAGCACCTCATTATGTAGGTGGTGGTGTAGTTTTTGCACCAACTCCAAGAAGTTATACATTTAAAATGAATAAAAAAGAAAGAGTATTAGCATTAAAAAGTGCATTTGCACATTTAGCTAAAAATAAATCATTAGTAGTAGTTGAATCTTTAGAACTTGATACTCTTAAAACTAAAGATGTAAAAGCTATGATGAAAAATCTTAAGTTAGAAGGAAAAGTATTATTTATAAGTGGAAGCGATGCTGAAAACTTATATATGGCTACTCGTAACTTAAAAGATGCTGCAGTAATAATGACAAGTGAATTAAATGTTTTAGATTTAACACATGCAGATACTGTTGTTATTGATGAAGCGGCAATGAAATACATAGAGGAGGTTTATAATTAATGAAAACAGATATTATTTATTCACCGGTTATTACTGAAAAAACAGCTGGTTTAGCTGAAGGTAATACTTATGTATTTAAAGTAGATAAGAAAGCTAATAAAACGCAAATTAAAATTGCGATTGAAGAAGCTTTCGGAGTAAAAGTTAAAAGTGTAAACACTCTTATCACCAAACCAAAAGATAAGAGAGTTGGAAAATACACAGGACAAACCAAGACATATAAAAAGGCTATCATCACACTTGCTGATGGACAGTCAATAGAAATGTAGGTGATTACTGATGGGAATTAGAAAATATAAACCAACCACACCTGGTCGTAGAAATATGAGTACTTTAACAAATGAAGAACTAACTACAAATAGACCAGAAAAAACATTACTTGCTAAACAAAGTAAAAGTGGTGGAAGAAATAATCAAGGTAGAACTACTGTCTGGCATGTAGGCGGTGGAGCTAAAAGACAATATCGAGTAATCGATTTCAAAAGAAATAAACCAGATGTTACAGCTAAAGTTGCTTCAATAGAATATGATCCAAATAGAAGTGCTAATATAGCATTACTTCACTACTTAGATGGTGAAAAAAGATATATTCTAGCACCAAAAGGCTTAACAGTAGGTAGTATTATAGTTTCTGGTGAAGCTTGTGATATTAAAGTAGGTAACGCAATGTTATTACAAAATATCCCGGTTGGAACTGTAGTTCATAATGTTGAACTAAAACCAGGAAAAGGCGGCGAAATAGCTAGAAGTGCTGGAACTAGTGTTCAAATTCTAGGCCGTGAAGATAAATATGTAAGTTTAAGACTACAATCAGGAGAAACTAGAAAAGTTCTAGGAACTTGTATGGCAACTATTGGTGTAGTTGGAAATGAAGAACATGAACTAGTAAGAATTGGTAAAGCTGGACGTAAT
>CAYTQE010000142.1:0-1397 GCA_964439985.1 uncultured Muribaculaceae bacterium
AACTTGATCTTTTATTTTAGTTACTTCTAAATAAAAACTTGGCTTAGAATAATAAATTAATTGACTTTGACATCTCCAGCAATGCGGATAATTATGATTTATTTTTTGTTTTTTAAATAACTTATCATTTTCTTTTAAATATTTGATTATTTCTAAATCAGCATCAAAAACTAGCATATCTTTCCAAGGACCTTCTAGATATTTACCGTCTTCTCCAACAGGATTTATTACTGGTAAATCATATTTTTTTCCTATTTCATAGTCATCTTGACCAAAAGCTGGAGCCATATGTACTATTCCTGTACCATCTTCCATACTAACAAAATTATCATTAGTTACAAAGAAAGCTTTTTTTGATACTTTAATAAATGGTAATAATTGTTCATAAGAAACATGTTCTAAATCTTTTCCAACATATTCATCTAATACTTCATAATCATCACCTAAAATAGTACTAGCTAACTTTTTAGCAACAATAAAATTATAACCAGCTGATTTAGCTTTAATATACACTTCTTTTGGATTAACACAAAGTGCTACATTTGCTAGAAGTGTCCAAGGAGTTGTTGTCCATACTAAAAAGTATGCATCTAATTCTTCTGATTTAAAAGGAACAGTAACTGTATCTACGGTTACATCTTTATAACCCTGTGCCACTTCATGACTAGCAAGGCCTGTCCCACATCTTGGGCAATATGGAAGTATTTTGTGTCCTTCATAAAATAATCCCTCATCAAAGAATTTTTTTAAGATCCACCACTCAGTTTCAATATAATCATTATGATATGTTATATATGGGTTTTTTGTATCTATAAACTGTCCCATTTTATTTGTAAGTTTAGTAAACAGTTCTTCATTACGATGAACACTTTCACGACACTTTTCATTAAACTCAGCTATTCCGTATTTTTCAATATCATTCTTTGAAGTAAAACCAAGTTCTTTTTCAACTTCTAATTCAACCGGTAAACCATGAGTATCCCATCCTATTTTACGTAATACCTTATAACCTTGCATTGTTTTATATTTGCAAAATGAATCTTTAAGAAATTTTGCTAACATATGATGAAGTCCTGGGTAACCATTAGCAGTTGCTGGTCCATCATAAAACACAAAGTATTTATCACGGTTATCAATAGACTTTTGAAAAATATCATTTTCTTCCCAATACTTTGATATAGATAACTCTACATCTTTAACTAAACCTTTATTAAGTTCTTCATATTTTTTCATTTTATCCTCCTAAAATTAAAAAAATCCATAAATTAAAGGACGAGTATTACCCGTGGTACCACCTTAATTCATGAATTATCATGCGCTTATTTCTCATAACGTGAGATATACGTTTTTTCCTAATATCAGAAAAACACATCAGAAGTGATTTGCTAATAATCATT
>CAYTQE010000143.1:0-1350 GCA_964439985.1 uncultured Muribaculaceae bacterium
AAAGAAAGTCCTTTTTATGACTGGTACACATTTACCGAAAACGGTAAATATAAAGCTATCGTTTCTTTTATTAAAGAAATCCATGAAGCGGGACAACCAATTTTAGTAGGTACTATTTCGGTTGAATCAAATGAACATTTATCATCACTTCTAACAAAAGCTAAATTAAAACACGAAGTATTAAATGCTAAAAACCATGCTCGTGAGGCAGAAATAATTGAAAAAGCTGGTCAAAAATATTCTATTACGATTGCTACTAACATGGCTGGTCGTGGAACTGATATTAAACTAGGAGAAGGCGTAAAAGATTTAGGTGGTTTATGCGTAATTGGTACAGAAAGACATGAATCCCGTCGTATTGATAATCAGCTACGAGGTCGTGCTGGTCGTCAAGGAGATCCTGGTTATTCACAATTCTTTATCTCATTTGAAGATGATTTAATGAAAAGATTTGGAACTGACCGAGTTAAAACTATGATTCAAAGTGTTGGTTATGATGAAACTCAACCACTACGTTCAAAAATGTTTTCAAAAAGTATTGAAAGCGCTCAAAAAAAGGTTGAAGGTAATAATTATGATATGCGTAAAAGTTTATTAGATTACGACAATATTGTAAGTGAACAAAGAAAAATAATATACGAAAAAAGAAATGTTGTATTAGATGCAGAAGAAATGAAAGAAATATCTTATACCACAATAAATGATTTCGTTGCTGGCTATATCGAAAGTCAAATACCTCAATCGGGAGTTTTAGTTGAAGATGATTATCAAAGTATGACTGATTATTTTAATAACAATTTTTTACGAAAAAACAAAATAGAAATCAAAAATATAAATAATTTAAAAGAAGACGAATTAATAGATTATTTATATGATCAACTAATTAATGAATATGAAACTAAATTAAAAGAGATCCCTTCTGAAATTAGTAATGACTTTGAAAGATATATATTTTTAAGAGTTATAGATGAAGCATGGGTAAAACATATAAGTTCTATGGAACATTTAAGAGAAGGAATTGGCCTTAGAGGATATGCTCAAACAAATCCACTACAAGCTTATGCACTAGAAGGATATGAAATTTTTGATCGAATGCTTGATACAATAGACTCATCTATCACAAACTTTTTAATGAAAGTAGAAATTAATCAAAATATAAAACCTAAGAAAAAAGAACCTATCATAACCAATGATGGAAAAGAAACTTTAAAAGCGGCTCCTAAGAAAAGCGACAAGATTGGACGCAATGATCCATGCCCTTGTGGAAGTGGTAAAAAATATAAACAATGTTGTGGAAAATAATAATGTTAAAAAGAGTTAATATGAAAACATAAAACTCTTTTTTCTTGA
>CAYTQE010000144.1:0-1337 GCA_964439985.1 uncultured Muribaculaceae bacterium
GTTATTACTTTATCATCTTTTTTTACTATTGAATATCCTCTTTTAATAGTTAATAAAGGACTTAAAGTTTCTAATTTAGAAATTAATTATAAATATTTATTTTTTTTATTATCTAATATTTTATTAGGTTCTTTAAATAGATTGTATCTTTATAGTGCTTTATTCTTGTAAATAACTTATATTTAGGAATATTATCTAATATAGCATGTTTCTTTTTTAACATAAATTCATAATAATCTTTATTAGCATACATTAACATTGGTCCATATCTTAATTCTTTTAATGAATATTTTCTTTTGCCTCTTGAGAATACAATATTTATATAGTAATGGCCTTTTTCATAGACTACTGATTCATGAGAAATATAAAAACCTTTTAAAATCATAAATCTTCTTAATAAATAATGATCATTATTAGCTTGAATAATCAGTTTTTTGATTTGTTTTAAATTAGGATTAGAAAGAATTTTAATAATTGAATTAGTTCCAAGACCACTTATTATAACTGTATCTGTATGAACATCTACTACTGATAAACCATAACCAAGTCTAGCATCTATTTTCTTTTCTAATTTATTTTTTTTAATGTTTTTAATTCCATTATTAATGGCATTTTGATTTACATCACTGACTATTAAGCTGTTTAATATTTTGTTTTTCACTAAATATATACCTAGTAATGCATGGTCACAGCCAATATCAATCACATTATCGTTTTCAAATATTAAACCAGCTATAGATTTTAATCTTTTACTTAATCGCATCTTATTCCACCATGAAATCTTTAAGTTTTTTGGCTCTAGAAGGATGACGCAATTTTCTTAAAGCTTTTGCTTCTATTTGTCTGATTCTTTCTCTTGTAACATTAAATCTTTTTCCAACTTCTTCTAATGTATAACTAGTTCCATCAATTAGTCCAAAACGTAATTCTAAAACTTGTTGCTCTCTAGGTTGTAATGTAGATAAAACTGATTTAATTTCTTCTTTTAATATTTCATTAGTCGCATAATCTTCTGGAGTCATTGTTCTTTCATCTGGAACGAAATCTCCTAAGTGTGAATCTTCTTCTTCACCAATAGGGGTCTCTAAACTAACTGGATCTTCAACCATATGAACTGGTACTCTAATTGTTCTTGCTTGATCAGCTAAAGCACGAGTAATGGCTTGTCTAATCCACCATGTTGCATAAGTACTAAACTTATATCCTTTATTGTGATCAAATTTTTCAACAGCTTTCATCAAACCAATATTACCTTCTTGAATAAGATCTAAAAATAATAATCCCCTACCTACATATCTTTTAGCAATTGAAACTACTAATCTTAAGTTTGATTCAGC
>CAYTQE010000145.1:0-1327 GCA_964439985.1 uncultured Muribaculaceae bacterium
AACTCTTTGCCGAAGGCAGGGCATTGGAAATGGAGATTCAGAATAATTTAAAGGGGTTGGGGTATGAATAAGGTTTTGTTAAAACATTTATGTAAAAAGGGTGAAATTGGCAAGTACGGCATACCTGCGTCTGCCGAAGATTTTGATGCGAACAAAACTAGATATCTAAGAATAAGTGATATTGATGATTTTGGGAATCTAATTGATAATGATAAAAAATCCGTTAGTTCAGATGATATAGAAAAATACATTTTAAATGATGGTGATTTAGTAGTTGCAAGAACTGGAAATTCTACAGGTAGAACCTACTTACACGAAGCAAAAAATGGAAAACTTGCATTCGCAGGCTTCTTAATTAAATATGGTTTAGATGAAAAAAAGGTTATTCCTAAATACTTGAAATATTACACAATATCAAATGAATACAAACAATGGGTGAAAAACCTCTCTCTTGGGAGTACGAGAGGCAATATTAATGCTCAGACTTTTGCAGATTGTCCAATTCGATTGCCCGCGAGAGAACAACAAGAAATTCTAGTGAAAGTCCTTTCCGACTTAGATGCTAAAATCGAGCTGAACAACAAAATCAACCGAGAATTGGAAGCAATGGCAAAAACGCTGTATGATTATTGGTTTGTACAGTTTGATTTTCCCAATGCAGATGGCAAGCCCTACAAATCCTCAGGTGGAAAAATGGTGTACAATGCCGAGTTGAAAAGAGAGATTCCTGAGGGGTGGGTAGCTGGATGTTTCGGGGACTATTGTTCTTCAACTGGAGGCTTTGCTTTCAAATCAAGTTGGTGGACAGATAAAGGAGTTTCTGTTGTTAAAATAAAAGATATTCAAGAGGACTACAGCATTGATATCTCACAATTAGCGAAGGTTGATTTATTAGATAAAAAAGTAGATGATAAATTCAAAGCAAAACCAGGAGATGTTTTAATTGCTATGACAGGAGCTACAATTGGCAAATATGCTATTGTTCCAATTACGGACAGTCCAGTTTATGTAAATCAGCGTGTAGGTTATTTTAATTTAGGCTCAAATCCAACTAAAAGACTTCCATTTCTAATTAATTCTCTTAGCCAAAAATATTTTAGAGAAGTTGTTTTTAGCATTGCTGGCGGTGCGGCACAACCAAACATTAGTAATGAACAGATAAATAGTATTCCATTACTAATCCCTTATAAATCAGTGATTGATAGTTACAATGAAAAATTCTCTTCTGTATATAAGACAATTTTAAATAATCAAAGACAAAACCAACACCTCACCGCCTTGCGAGACTGGTTGTTGCCAATGTTGATGAATGGGCAGGTAACCGTTC
>CAYTQE010000146.1:0-1322 GCA_964439985.1 uncultured Muribaculaceae bacterium
ACAAAAATCCCTGAAAAGACAGATGTTTTGATAACCCACCGACCACCTTACGGCATTTTGGATTTTGATGACAACAATAATTTCGGTTGTGTTGATTTACTACAAACTGTGAAGAAAATTCAACCGAAATATCATTTGTTTGGACATGTTCATATAGGTTACGGGATTGAAAAATCACAACATACAACTTTTGTCAATTCCTCACTTGTGAGTAAGAATAAGATTGTGAATAAACCATTTTTATTGGAAATATGAACACAGCAAAAACAGAGAAAAATGGTCAATGGGCGACCGCCCAACAAGCGGTTTGCTGTAATGCGGGGCGTATGCCCGCAGAAAGTCCTGTCGGATTTTCAAGCGTTCACGCGAGCGTGAACATTTGTGAGACCCGCACTACAGCAAGCCGCCAAAACGTTACCTGCAATGCTAGGACAACCTACATTCTCAAAAAATTTTTCTAATGCTTGCTTGAAATAAAAACAGAGTCTATTATGGAAAATAAAGATAAAAATTTCGCTGATGAGTTTATTCTTGTTCAAAGTAAGGAGCATAAAAAACAGGATATCAGTAAAAATCATTTAAAATTCACTATCCTTGAAATTTCGGAGAAAAATGAGTTAAAAAGAAAAATTCCAAAAATCAAAGAATATTTCGATAATGCTGGAAGAATTAAAGAGTCAAAGTATTATAAAAGCAACAAACTTGTTTCAATAAACAAATATAAATATGACAACAACGGGAATCAGATAGAACATATTTATATTCAAAAAAATAATCCGGAGGAAAACAGAAAAATACGTTCTTTTTACAATCAACAAAATAGACGTGTAAAAGTAGAGTTTTATAACGTCGAAAATTTCGTTACTGAAATTCATTTATATGAGTACGATTGTATAGGAAATTGTATAGCAATAATTTGTAGAAATTCGACAAGGAAACTCAAATATAAATTTCGGTTTGACTACTCCCAAGAGAATAATAAAATTAAAGAATCCTGCTCCAAGGGCAACGGGCATTTGGCATGGGAAGCTCATTATATTTACGACTCTAAAGGTTTTCTTATTGAAAAAGGGTATATTAAAAAAGAATCTCTATTTTATAGGATAATTTACACCTATGATTTCGAGGGAAATAAACTATCAACAAAAAAATACATACATAAAAACCGTATTGAGCAATGGGATGGAGAAAGAAATGCAGGATACTTGGATTTTATGTTGTGGACAGAGAATGGTTAAAATATTGTATTTTATTTAAATATACACGTAATGAAAAACGTAATAGAACTAATTGAAAAAATAAAGATACTCAATCACTATCAG
>CAYTQE010000147.1:0-1311 GCA_964439985.1 uncultured Muribaculaceae bacterium
TCTTCAATATATCCATGAACATGTAAATTTTTATTAATTCTTTTATAAGTTAGTTGATGAATTAAATCAGGATATCCATGAAAAGCAAATATGATTGGTTTATCTATTGTAAATAACTCATTATATTCTTCATCGGTTAAACCATGAGGATGATGTTTATTTGATACTAATCTCATTAAATCAATAACATTAACTACTCTAACCTTTATTTCTGGAATATTATCTTTTAAAATTTGTTTTGCAGCTAGGACTTCTAAGGTTGGTGTATCTCCAGCACAAGCCATTATTACATCTGGATTTTGATCACTTGCCCAGTTAAAGATTCCTATACCTTTAGCACAGTGAATTTTAGCATCTTCTATACTTAACCACTGTGGTCTATCATGTTTAGAAGCTACTATAACATTAATATAATTTTTTGTTCCTATTATATGATGAAAGCAAGATAATAATGTGTTTGCATCACATGGTAAATAAATTCTAGTTATACTTGGTTTTTTAGTGATTAAATGATTTAAAAATCCAGGATCTTGATGAGTAAAACCATTATGATCTTGCTGCCAACAGTGACTTGTTAAAATATAGTTGAGAGATGAAATATCTTTACGCCAAGATATTTCACTACACATTTTAAGCCATTTAGCATGTTGTGAAGCCATAGAATCAACTATTCTGATGAATGCCTCATAACTATGGAAAAAACCATGTCTACCAGTTAATAAATAACCCTCAAGCATTCCTTGACATAAATGTTCATTTAAAATACTATCAATTACCGCTCCATCACTATTTAAAAACTCATCATCTTTAAAAGTTTCTGCATTAAACTTACGATTTGTTACTTCAAATACTGGGCCTAATTTATTAGATAATGCCTCATCTGGACCAAATATTTTAAAGTTTGAATTAAGTCTAACTACTTCTCTAATATAATTACCTAAAACACTCATATCACTTGCTTCTATTTCTCCAGGATTTGTAAATTTTAGTCCCAGTGATGTGTAATCAGGAATATTTAATTCCTTTAATATAAGTCCACCATTAGTATGAGGATTTGCGCTCATCCTTTTAAAGCCAACAGGAGCTAATTCTCGTAAATATTTTACTAATTTACCATTTTCATCAAATAGATCTTCTATTTGATAGCTTTTTAACCAGTTTTCTAATAGTTTTAAATTTTCTTCTGTATTAGTGTGTGGTATTGGTACCTGATGTGACCTAAAAGTACCTTCCACTACTTTATCTTCGAAGTTTTTTATTCCTGTCCACCCTTTAGGTGTTCTTAAAATTATCATTGGCCATATAGGTCTT
>CAYTQE010000148.1:0-1298 GCA_964439985.1 uncultured Muribaculaceae bacterium
ATCGCAAATAAAAGGATAACCTCTTTTAAAAAAAGTAAATATGTAGTAAAATTATAAAAGGTGAAATAGATGAAAAAAATATTAATTAAAATTATTAATATTTATCAAAATACTCCTATTAAGACTCATAATCATTGCCGGTTTACACCAACTTGTAGCCAGTATATGAAAGATGCTATTAATACTTATGGTAGTTTTAAAGGTGTACTACTAGGATTAAAAAGAATATTAAGATGTCATCCATTTGGAAAATATGGATATGACCCAGTAAAGGATAAATTATGAAAAATACTATTAAACATTTAACTCTAATTATATTAATTATTATATTATCAGGTTGTTCATTATTAAAAAAAGACCAATTTGAAGGTGTAGATATATATACTACAGTATATACAATTGAATTTATTACCGAAAAACTTTATGGAGAATATTCAAATATATATAGTATTTATCCAGATGGTATTGATGTTGATGATTACATTATTACAAATAAAAAAATAAACGAATTTAGTAAATCAAGATTATTTGTCTATAATGGACTAAGTACTGAAAAAGAAATAGCAGCATCGCTTGTTAATAAAAATAAAAAATTAAATATTATAGATGTTTCTCAAGGCTTAGAAATAAAAAGTGATCAATCAGAATTATGGATTAGTCCATCTAATTGTTTAATGATTGCTCAAAACATTAAAAATGGTTTAAAAGAATATATTTCTAATACTTCAATTTTAGAACATATTGATAATAATTATGAAGAATTAAAAATTAAAATATCAGAGTTTGATGCAGAATTAAAATTAATAGCTGAAAATGCTTCTAATAAAAGTTTGATTGTCGCTAGTAATGCTTTTAATTTTTTAAGCAAATATGGCTTTGAAATTATAAATATTAATAGTGAAGATACTGAATCTTCATCAACAGCTCTAACTAGAGCTAAAAAAGCTTTTAATAATAAAGAAAACACTTATTTATTTGTATTAAATAGCGTTGATGAAGCTGACACAGAAATTTCTTCATTAGTAAATAGTGGTGCTACACTTTCAAAGATTAATCCCATTATAAATATTTCTGATGAAGAAAGAAAAAATGGTGATGATTACTTAATATTTATGAAAAACTTTATTGAAGCAATTAAAACTGAAGTATACTAAACAGCATTATTTGCTGTTTTTATATAAGACAATTTCAGCATATTGATTGACATTCAATCCTAATTATTGTAAAATCTTCTTATGGGCTTGGAGCAGTACTCAAGAGGCTGAAGAGGCGCCCCTGCTAAGGGTGTAGGTCGGGTT
>CAYTQE010000149.1:0-1280 GCA_964439985.1 uncultured Muribaculaceae bacterium
TAAAATATTAGGAGCAATAGTTGGTTTATTTCAAGGTTATATAGTTGCTTTTATTTTAATATTTATTTTAAGTTTAATTAGTAGTACTAATACCAAAGTTAATGAAAGTAAATATTCTTATTTACTTATGGAAGAAACCCCAGTGTTATCTAATATAGTAGGTGATACATATAATTCGGTTAGTGAAGTTTATAAAATTATCACCGCATATGAAAACACTGACAATAAAGATGAAGCTAATCTTCAAAGTTTAGATGTTTTATTAAAATACGAAATATTAAGTATATCTTCAGCTGAAAAATTAATTGAAAAAGAAAAAATAACCACTGTAGGTGCTGAAGATATAATTAATAAATATAGAAAGGAAATTTAATATGGAATATTTAAGTGGTCAAAATTTAGAAGAAATATTAGGAGACGATATTACAATTGTTGATTATTTTGCTGATTGGTGTGGACCTTGCCAAATGCTCTCATTAGAGTTAGAAGATTTATTAGAAGAAAGAAATAATAACTTGAAAGTTATTAAAGTAGATACAGATAAACACCATGAGTTATCTCAGCAAAAAGGCATTATGTCTATCCCATTTGTGGAAATATATAAAAACAAACAATTAGCTACAACTTTCTTAGGTTTTAAAACCAAAGAAGAAATAGAAGAAATACTTAAAGAAATTTAAGTATTTCTTAATTTTAATATTATTAAATTTAGTTCAAATAAAAACTTGCACGCAATACTTAAGAGTGGTATAATACCAGTAGTTTTGAAAGGAGGGATTGTGTAATGACTAGAGTAGAAGTTAGAAATGGTAATGTCGACGGAGCTATAAAACGATTTAAAGTTGGAGTAGCTAGATCAGGTGTCCCTTCTGAAATAAAAAAACATAAATTTTATGCTAAACCAGGCGTAAAAAAGAGAGAAGATAAAAAAGAAATGATCAAAAACTCTCGTAAAAGAAAAAATAGAGACTAGGGATAAAATGTTAGAACAAATAAATAAAGATGTAACAAGTGCATTAAAATCTGCAGATAAATTTACTTTATCAGTATTAAGAATGCTTAAAAGTGAAATTCAAAATGCTGAAATAAGTAAAAAAGAAGCATTAACTAATGATGAGGTTTTAGTTATAATTAAAAAACAAGTTAAAGTAAGAAAAGATTCAAGAGATGAATATGTTTCTTATAATAGACTTGATTTAGCTGAATCATTAGATAAAGAAATAAACATTTTAAATAAATATTTACCTGAAGAATTATCTGAAGATGAAATAAATAAAATA
>CAYTQE010000150.1:0-1258 GCA_964439985.1 uncultured Muribaculaceae bacterium
TTATATTCAAAAGAGCTTAATGAATAAAATTAAAAGTTTAAATGAAATCGGAAAAAAAGAAGTTGTTAAGACTTGGTCTCGTCGTTCTACAATCTTCCCTGACTTTATTGGTCATACAATTGCCGTTCATAATGGACGTGAATTTATTCCAGTTTATGTAACTGAAGATATGGTTGGTCATAAATTAGGTGAATTTGCTTTAACTCGTAAATTTACTGGCCACTCAGGAAATAAGTAGGAGGGGAAAGTAGATGGAAGCATATGCAACACACAAAATGGCTATGGTAGCGCCTCGTAAAGCAAGAATGACTCTTGATCTTATTAGAGGTAAAGATATTAATGCTGCAACAGCTATTTTAAAAAATACAAATACAAAATCTAGTCGTCTAATAATTAAAGTTCTAAATTCAGCAGTAGCAAATGCAACTAATAATTTAGAAATGAAAAAAGAAGATCTAGTAATCTCAGAGTGCTTTATTAATCCCGGACCAGTACTTAAAAGAATTAAATTTGGTTCAAGAACTAAAGTTGATAGAAGAGATAAAAGAACTAGTCACATAACTATTAAAGTTAGTGACGGTAAAATTGAGGAGGCTTAAGTTACATGGGACAAAAAGTAAATCCTAATGGATTAAGACTTGGTATTAATAAAGATTGGCAAAGTAAATGGTATTCTAAAAATGATTATGCTAAATATCTTAATAATGATATTAAGATAAGAGAATTTATTTTTAGTAATTTAAAAGATGCCGCTGTTAGTGAAGTATTAATTGAAAGAAAAAAAGAACGTTGTAATATCAGTATTTATACTGCTAAACCTGGAGTAATCATTGGTCAAGGTGGTAAAGATATTGAAAAATTAAGAAATAAAATTAAAAGATTAATTAATGAAGATGTTTATATTACAATAATCGAAGTAAAAAATCCGAATTTAAATGCTCAGTTAGTAGCAGATCAAATTGCTAAACAAATTGAAAATAGAGGAAACTTCCGTAATGTTCAAAAGAAAGCTATTAGAGAAACTTTAAAAGCAGGAGCACAGGGAATAAAAACTTTAGTATCAGGTCGTTTAGGTGGTGTTGAAATGGCACGTTCTGAGGGTTACACTGAAGGAACTGTACCACTTCATACATTAAGAGCAGACATAGACTATGGAACTGCAACTGCTCAAACCATTTATGGAGCATTAGGAGTGAAAGTCTGGATTTGCAAAGGCGAGATTATCGGTAGGCAATAATTTAATAAAATAGTAGAGTAA
>CAYTQE010000151.1:0-1255 GCA_964439985.1 uncultured Muribaculaceae bacterium
TTTTTATAATACTTATGAAGAAATAGATTCATTAATAGAATTACTACAAGATAAAGATAAAATATTAAAGGAAATGATTTAAATGGATCCTGAATTAAAAAGAGAAACAATGCTTGATAATTATACTAATCCTTTTCATAAAGAAACAAAAGATGAAGAAGGATTTATAAAAGTAAATGGTAATAATGTATCTTGTATTGATGATATTAATTTATATATAAAAATAGAAGATAATAAAATAAAAGATGCTTATTTTAATGGAGAAGCTTGCGCTATAAGTACATCATCTGCTTCAATTATGCTTAAAAATATAATTGGTAAAAGTATTAAAGAAGTAAAAGAATATGTCGAAAATTTTGAATCGATGGTTTATGAAAAACCATATAATGAAAATCTACTAGGTGAGGCACTAGTTTATAATGAAATTTATAAACAAGAATCAAGAAAAACTTGTGCAACACTACCATATACTGCTTTATTAAAAGCTTTAAAACAAGAAGAAGCTGAGTAATCAGTTTTTTTTGAATTAAAGTAAACTGGATGTCAAAACTATTGCTATTGAAAAGACCAAATGATAAAATATAATAAAGAATAGGAGATTTTTATGGAAAATCAAAGTGAAGGGAAAATATTATTTTACATGATTTTAGGTGTAGCAATAGTGCTTATAGCAACAGTTGGAGCAACTTATGCATATTTTACAGCTAATTTAACTGGAACAGAAAGCTCAACTACAATTACAGTAACTGGTGGTACTATGACAATAGCGTATTCTGGTGGAGCTAATATTACTGCAACTAATATATCACCTAAAGCAGCAGCTATAGGAACTAAAAATTTTACTGTAACTGGAAATAATACTACAGATTTAACTATGTCTTACAAACTAACTTTAGAAGTAACAACCAATACTTTTCAAACTAACTCATTAGTTTGGCGTCTGACAAGTATAAATACAGGAAGTAATGGTACAGTTGCTCCAGCTAAATCAACAGATCAAAATATTGCAACAGGTGTATCATCTATAGATTTAGGAACAGGATCATTTATTGGACCAACAGGTGGTGGTAAAGTCCATACTTACGGATTAACATTATATTTCCCATATACTGCTTCAGATCAAAATAATGATCAAGGCAAAACATTTAATGCATATGTAAAAACAGTGAATGTTTAAGACTATAATTACTTCATAATTTCATGGTTAGTTAAATAGTGTAATGCAATTTTATATAAAATAAGATAAATACAGGAG
>CAYTQE010000152.1:0-1253 GCA_964439985.1 uncultured Muribaculaceae bacterium
TAAATTTTCGGACAATACCTTTAAGGCCAGATGCTATATCATCAGTAAATGTTTGTTTAACAACTTGCATTGTTAAAGTAGAACCACCACCAGCACTTCTATTACCAAGAGCTTGACCAATAGATGCTTTTAAGAATCTAGCCATATCTAATCCACTATGTTCAAAGAATCGTGAGTCTTCTGTTGCTAGTAGTGCATCAATAAATACTTCTGGAAGTTCATCATAAGATACTTTTTCACGATTTTTATCACCAATTCTAGTCATCTCATCACCATTAGCATAATAAATAATAGATGCATCAGATGTATATAGACCTTCTTCTGTAAAACCTGGAGCACTGATTACAATATAGATAAAGAAAGCAATAGTCATTATTATAATTGCAATTAAACCTAACATTAATAAAATTAATATTTTTTCACCAATACTACCTTTTCTAAATTTAGCTTTAATTTGATGTAAATTTTTATTAGTTTTCTTAGTAGTTTTTTTTCTTGCTTTTGAATTAGTTTTTTTAGTTGTTTTTTTTCCTTTTTTCATAATTCCTCCTAAAAATATATTTCTTCTATAACTTTTAAATAATCCAAAGTGGGATTAAGTTGCATCTTAATTAAATGTCCTTGTGATTTAATATAATTATAAGGGATGCTTTTTCTTTGATTATTTTTTATAAAATCTAATAAGTCTTCTCCTTTAAATAAATATATCTCTTGATTGATTTCTATTATTAGAAAAGATATACCACCATGTTTTAACACTTTTTTAATATGCTCTAATTGATGAGCACTAATATTACTAAGTGGAAAAGAAGTCTTTTTTAAAGTGCTTTTAGCGTCAAAATCTAAATATTTACCTTTATAAACACCAACATAATCTAAACTAGATTTACTTTGTAATAATCCAGTAGTTAAAACTTTATTTTTTTCATATTTTACTTTAGTAATATTAACTGGTGTTGGTTTTTTATATATTATCGCTAAATTATTAAGGTCATAATATTTATTAGCTTCATTAATAATGTTCTCTAAAATTATACCCCTGTTAGCATAAGAAATATTTTTCTGATATTCTGTTTTTACTTTATTTGGATATAACAAAATAAATCACCTTATATAATTATATATTATAATCAAGAAAAATTCTATATATAGCTATCTTATTTGCATTTTTTGACACATTTATATATAATACTTACATGAGGTGACTAACTATAAGAAGTCAAGCACAAATTTGAATAAAAATATTTAGTCAT
>CAYTQE010000153.1:0-1210 GCA_964439985.1 uncultured Muribaculaceae bacterium
AATCCAAATGAAAAAGTTGAGATTAATATCCTGACTAACGAAGTTTACACATACAAAGGAACAATGCCGAGAGTTGAATACAAGGGCAAAGGCTTTTCTTTCTTAGGAGGTGTCAGGTCAAGAGGTACAAGTGGTTATCTTGCATCAATGGTTGTTACTGACCAGAAATATATAAAAGCAGACGGTGAAACAAAGCCACCAGATAACGCACCTGACTTAAGACTTTCAGTAAATAATCCTTGGAGTGGTTCAAGATTTAGTGAAATTGAATATTTAATCCTTGACAAGAATCGGACTTTTCAAACACGAAAAGGAACATACAATGATACCCGTTTCGATAGAATAATGGAGGATTTGAACTATCAGTATATCCAGAAGGAAGAAAATCCTATTGATTGTAATGAAAGTTTAAAAGAAGTAAAAAACCTTGAAAACAAAGGGGTAATTACTGGAATTAGCGAAGCAATTACGAAATTCATTGAGATAAGCGGAAATCAATTGAAGCTTAAATTGATTGATAACTGGAAACCTTTTTCAAATGCTTTTTTCGGTACCGATAAAGAAAATTTACAATCTATCCCACTTAATCAGTTAGGTTCGGGTTATGAAATGATTTTTTCGCTTATCTATTCATATTATCTTTCAAAGAAAGGAAACAAAAAGCTTATAGTTTTAATTGATGAACCTGAACTTCATCTTCATCCAAAACTGCAATCGGATTTTGTTGAATTGCTATTAGAATTCTCAAAAGATTCACAGATTATTCTTACAACACATTCACCATTATTTATTAAACAATCAATGAGTAATAGCAATGTTCAGGTTAGGATTTTGACAAAGACTGAAAACTCTGTTACAGTTGCAAACCCTGAGTTAGCATTGTTGCCTTATGTTTCTGCTAATGAAGTAAATTTTATTGCTTTTAAACTTGCCACCGAAGAATACCATAACGAACTTTACGAAAGGCTTATGCAATTAAAAGCTACAAATAATAAAATCAAAGATTTTGATGTATCATTTTTTCAAACGGAAAAAGGAGAACCAAAAGATTCACCTTGGATGGGGCATCTAAATGAGGTTTCTATACATACTTTTATAAGAAATCAAATTCATCACCAAATAGATAACGGAAAGGTAGAATATATAGCATTAAAAAAATCAATAGAAGATATGAGAACATATTTTTAATGGATTTATGTTAATTTAATAT
>CAYTQE010000154.1:0-1206 GCA_964439985.1 uncultured Muribaculaceae bacterium
AGATACATTTGGAATATCTCTAGTAATTTCTTCAGGACCAAGTTTAGTATCACGACAATCAATATCATAATGTTCTATATGCAGTGATGTATAAACATCATCTTTAACTAATCTTTCATTTAAGATAACCGCATCTTCATAGTTATAACCATCAAAAGTCATAAACGCTACAGTCATGTTTTTACCAAGAGCAAGTTCTCCACCATCTGTTGATGGACCATCTGCTATAACCATTCCCGTATGTACTTTATCACCTTTTTTAACTAGTGGAATATGATTTATATTTGATTCAGCATTACTTCTTTCAAAATTAGCTAGATAATATATATCTTTATCTTTAGCATTTTTAACAATAATTTTTTTAGAGTCAGCATAATCTACTACGCCATCAGCTTTAGCTAGTATTAATGAACCTGAATCACGAGCTGCGATATATTCTACTCCTGTACCTACAATTGGTGAATCACTTTTAAGTAGCGGCACTGCTTGTCGTTGCATGTTAGATCCCATTAGAGCACGAGTTGCATCATCATGCGCTAAAAACGGTATACAACTAGTAGTAATCGAAACTATTTGGCTAGGAGAAACGTCAATAAAATTAACATCTTCCGCTTTAACCATTACATTATCACCATTAAGACGTGCGACTACTTCATCATCTTCTATCATATCTTTTTTCATATTAATAGTTGCTTGACTAATATAATAATCAGCTTCTTCATCTGCTGTTAAATAAACTATTTTATTAGTTACTTTACAATTTTCTACTTTACGATATGGAGTCATTATAAATCCATATTCATTTATTTTTGCATAACTTGCTAGTGAAGTTATTAGACCAATATTAGCTCCTTCTGGAGATTCAATCGGACATATTCTACCATAGTGACTAACATTTACGTCACGAACTTCCATCCCAGCACGATCTCTCATTAATCCACCAGGCCCAAGAGATGATAAACGTCTTTTATCAGTTAGCTCAGCTATTGGATTTATTTGATCCATGAATTTTGATAATTGTGATGAACCAAAAAATTCTTTTAATGATGCTGTTACTGGACGAATATTTATTAAAGTCTTAGGAGTAACAGTTTCTAACTCTTGAGTAGTCATTCGCTCACGAATAACTCTTTCCATACGAGACATCCCAATTTTAAATTGATTTTGAATAAGTTCTCCAACTTGACGAACTCTTCTATTTCCTAA
>CAYTQE010000155.1:0-1178 GCA_964439985.1 uncultured Muribaculaceae bacterium
ATTTAAGTAACAAAAAGCGTAAATATTATTGATAAATTAATTTATTTATGTTAATCTTTAATTAATAACAATAGAAGTGGAGAATTAATTAAAATGAAAAGTAAAAATAAATCAAAAGGATTAACATTAGTTCAAACTTTGTCTGTAATAGCATTAATATTACTAGCGACAATAGGAGTAACATACGCATACTTCTCAGCTAATTTAAGTGGAGTAGAAACAGGCACTACAATTACGGTAACTGGTGGTACAATGAGTATAACATTTGCCGGTGGGTCGGCAATCACTGCATCAAATGTTTCTCCTAAAGCAGCTGCGATAGCAACTAAGACAATAACTGTAACAGGAAATAGTACAACAGATGTAAATATGTCATATACACTAACATTAGTAGTTCAAACAAATACTTTCACATCTAGTTCTTTAAAATGGCAGTTAGCAAGTACAAATACTGGTAATCATGGAACGCCAGTTCCAGCAAAAAGCACTAACCAAAATATTCCTGCTGGTGCTAGTAACATAAATTTAGGAACGGGCTCATTTCCAAGTCCAACCAGTGGAAATAAAGCTCATACATATACACTAACTATCTATTTCCCTGATACGGGTGGAGATCAAAATACCGATCAAGGTAAAAGTTTTACATCGTATGTTAGAATAGCAAATGCTTAATTAACTATAAACTAAAGACAAATATGTCTTTTTTTTGTATACTATAATATAGGTGATGAAAATGTTTGAGTACATGGGAGATAGAATTAGTAATGCAATAAAAAATATTAAAGGAATGGGTAGAATCACTGAAGAAAATATAAGTGATGCGATTAAAGAAATTAGAACAGCACTATTAGAAGCAGATGTTAATTATGAAGTGGTAAAAGAATTTACAAAGAATGTCAAAGAAAAAGCAATTGGTATGGATGTATCAAAAACTTTAAAACCAGAAGAAATATTTATTAAACTTGTAAAAGATGAACTTATAAATTTACTTGGCAATGATTATGTACCACTAGTAACTGATGAAAAACCAACAATTATTATGTTAGTTGGTCTTCAAGGATCAGGTAAAACTACTACTTGTGGAAAACTAGCTAATTTAGTTAGAAAAAAACATAGTAAGAAACCTCTTCTTGTAGCTTGTGATATTTATCGTCCTGCTGCAATAGATCAGTTATGTG
>CAYTQE010000156.1:0-1158 GCA_964439985.1 uncultured Muribaculaceae bacterium
AAATTTCTCAATGTCTGCCCAGAAACGTATCCTCCTGCCTTTAAAGTTCACACAGTATAAAAGGTCATGACGAATGACGTCAATCGGCTCCTCCAGACAATTGAAAACAAAGCGGTGCGCGTTAAAGCCGTTTTCGCCGAAGCCGTACAGCATGGCAGAACCCTGGTCAAATGTTACATCTCCGCGTCGAAATATTCCGCATGAACCGCCCGGATTATATGATCTGTCAGCCACGGCAACAGTCAGGCCGCGTTTAGCCAGCAGGCTGGCGGCAGTAAGCCCCGAAAGACCGCCGCCAATAATAATTGCATCGTATTTCAACCGTATTCCTCCGGACATTCGTTATTTTTGCACTTCTTGTTTGCGTTTTTGCGATAGCACGTTGTATATCACCGTTGCAACGAAAATAACAAGGCAGATCACTACCGCTATAATCACATCGGTGTATTGGCCGGAAAATCCGTTAGCCGAAGTATGCTTGATCAATATTCCAATATACGCCCAGACGAGCACAAGCCCATATGCGATATCCTTAAACCGAAGTGCAGTGGCAGTACCAATCAAAGCACCTGCTGCCAGCATAATGACCGTCCATGTGGATTCAGCAAAGCCCATGCCGTTCCAACCAAGGTCCACAAGTAGTGTTGTGGCATTTGCAATTGTCGCAACGGTGATCCAGCCAAAGTAGACGCTGAACGGCAAGCGGTGCAACAACTTTTCCCTTGTGGTCAGGTTTTGCGATTTCAGTGAAGATACGATTACAATCAGACAGATTAGCAAGCAAGCCATAAGCAACATTGATAAGGGGATGATCTTGTAATGCCATGAAAATATCCATGCAGTGTTGACTAAAGATGAGATTGAGAACACGATGGCTGTTTTTCTAAGTGATATCACGTTGACATCGGCATTCTTGCCTTGGAACAGTCCAAGTTGAAACAGCACATGTATTGCCAGCAACGCGTAAATCACACCCCAGATCGAGAACGTCAACCCAGCCGGAGCGAACAAATTGGGATAGGAGTCGGAAACTGCGCCCGTGTTAATCCCGTTGATTGGCAAAATGTTTGCCAGCGCATTCACGACAACCATTGCGATAAAGGTAACCACGATGATGATTTTCAACCCGACGTTTTTTTTGTTTTCCATAACAATTCC
>CAYTQE010000157.1:0-1156 GCA_964439985.1 uncultured Muribaculaceae bacterium
ATAAAGATTCTAATGAAGCTATTATGGCTTATGAAAGAAAAGAAATTACCCTTCATACTAGAATAGCAGTTCCAGTCAGATCATTTAAATATAAAATATTTACTGATGATGTTAAAAATATGTATTTAGTAACAACTGCTGGTAAACTTATCTTTAATGAAATACTACCAGATACATATCAATATATAAATGATTCTAGTAAAGAAAATGTTGAAGGATTAACTCCGGTAAAATATTTCTTAGAACCAGGAACTGATATTAAAAAAGCAATTGCTGAAATGCCAGAAGTATTACCTTTTACAAAGAAAAATCTACAAAATATAATCGCCCAAATCTTTAAAAGATATAAAACAACTGAAACTAGTATTATGCTAGATAAGTTAAAAGATTTAGGATTTAAATATTCGACTATTGCTGGTATAACATTTAGTTTATCAGATATAGTTACTTCTCAAAATAAAGAAGAATATATTGAAATAGGTAAAGAAAAAGTAGATAAAATAAATAAACAATTTGCTCGTGGTTTAATTACCGAAGAAGAAAGATTTATGACTGTCTGTGAAGTTTGGAATGGAGTCACTAATCAAGTTCAAAAAGAATTAAAACAAGTAATTGGTGAAAGTCATGATAATCCAATATTTATGATGATGAATTCTGGAGCTCGTGGTTCAATAAATCAATTTTCACAAATGGCTGGTATGCGCGGGCTGATGCTAAAACCAAATGGTGAAACTGTTGAAATTCCTATCACAAAATCATTTAGAGAAGGATTATCAGTTAATGATTTCTTCTTATCAACTCATGGTGCTCGTAAAGGTTCTGCCGATACAGCTCTTAAAACAGCTGACTCTGGTTATTTAACAAGAAGATTAGTTGATGTTGCTCAAGATATTTTAGTTAAAGAACACGATTGTGGTTCAATAGCAGGTCTAGTAGTAAGTGATTTTACAGATGAAAAAGATGGTTCAGTGATAGAAAGTCTATCTGAAAGAATCGTTGGTAGATTTACTGCTAAAAAAATTATTAACCCAGATACAAAAGAAACTATTCTAAATAAAGGTGAAATGATTACTGAACAAATAGTTTCAAAAATAGAAAAAACTAATATTAAGCAAGTAGAAATAAGAAGTGTTTTAACTTGTAAAAGTGAATCAGG
>CAYTQE010000158.1:0-1146 GCA_964439985.1 uncultured Muribaculaceae bacterium
AAATAAGCCGCTACTGAAGAATCAACTCCGCCACTCATTCCAATTACAACTTTTTTCATATAAATCACAAGTGTATTATAGCAACTTAAAGTAAAAAAATAAAGTATGCTAGGATTTTATTAGCAAATATATAAATAAATAAATCCATAATCATGACAATAATTAATGTAAATATCATTTTAACCAAATGATTAAATATATATTCATATATTTTATAATCTTTTTGTTTAAAACTTATAATCATTTTTTTACAATAATTAATACTAATGATTAGTATATATATTAAAAATATATAAAAAAGAATTTTATTAACTAATAGAAATATTACACTATAAAATAAACCTGATATTTTTTTATAATGAACAAAACTAGCTATTAAAAAACCAATACTTACTGCTTCATAAAAGAAATAAAAAAGAATAATTGGAACTCCTAATATAATAATTGAAATTAAAGTAAACACCGATAATAATATAAGATGATATAAGAAATTATTTTGCCTAGTACTAATTAATGTTGATTCTAATAAATTTAATTCATTAATAATACTTACTTTGATTAATGATGGCTGTTTAATATAAAAATAGATACCTATTAAAATCCCCATAATAAATAGAGAAATTAAAAACTTTATTAAATGTTTATTAGAGCTTGTCCATTTTAATTTCATTATATTCACCAATTAATTATATTTACTACTTTCAAAATTATGATTTTTTATGTATAATAAATATATATTGAGGTGATTATAATGGCTCGTAAAACCAAAAAGAACAAAAAGAATTTATCAGCTAAAATATTTGTTTGGATTTTAGTAATAGCAATGAGTGCTAGCATAGTAGCGCCAATTATTTATTATATAGTTGCAGCATAAATTAATAACCAAAAAATTGTACTTTAAGTACAATTTTTTTAAGTTAATTATTTTTGTTTTTTACTTAGTTTTTTTAAGTATAATGCATCTTTACGATGATTTAATCTTAACCAAAACTTATATTTAGGTATATTATCTAAAATAGCATATTTTTTCTTTAATAAAAAATCATAATAATCTTTATTAGCATACATTAAAATTGGTCCATACTTAAGTTCTTTTATTGTATATTTTCTTTTACCTCTTAGAAAAACAATATTTATATAGTAATG
>CAYTQE010000159.1:0-1084 GCA_964439985.1 uncultured Muribaculaceae bacterium
ATAAAAGAATATATCGTTTTTTACTATTAATAGCAGTAGCAATACCTCTAGTATTATCTCTTTCTTATGCTTATTTTCAAGCAATAATAACTGGAAATGATGCAGGAGTAACTGGAAAGTCTACTTATAATTTTGAAATAGAGTTAATAACCGAAAATGATGGTTATATAAACGCTGATAAATTATTATTAATAGAAGCATCAGAAGTAGCAGAAAAATCTCAAAAAGGATACTTTAAAGTAGTAAGCGGAGATAATAAACACTTCGTAAAATATAACTTATCACTAACTAATATAACAATAAGTACTAACCTACAAACAAATGATTTTAAATGGCAATTAGTAAAAAAGAACCGAATAATCTCAAGTGGTACATTTAGTGATGTAACTGGAAATAATATGGTTCTAGCAAATGATTTATTAATAAGTGCTAATAAAACAGATGAATATGAACTAAGAATTTGGTTAGAAGAATCAGGATTAGATCAACTAAGTTTAATGAATGGTTCATTTAGTGCTAAAGTAACCCTAGTAGCAGATATGAATCAAGATCCTATAGTACCAACATTAGGAGATTTAATCCTAGCTCAAGGCGGAGGAACCGCTGCAATCGAAGCAAAACCAACACCTAACTTTAATGTAATAAATGGTACAAGCGGATTATATGCTATGGAAGATGAATATGGAACATCATATTACTATCGAGGTCTTAAAACCGAACTAAATAATAATATAATCTGGGGAGGTTTTCAGTGGAAGATAGTAAGAATCAATGGAGATGGATCAGTAAGAATTGTATAAAATGGAACAGAAGCGCAGTTTAATCAAAGTAGCACTATGAATGATACTGCTGCAAACACCCAAATACAAACAGCTGTATGGAACTCTACCAACCGAGATGATGCAAAGTATGTAGGTTATATGTATGGTGGAACCAATGGTGTAGCGTCAACCCAAAGGGATGGTGATATTTCCGCTGCCGCAACTTATAATGAAACATCTACTAATATAAAAGATATCATAGATAACTGGTATGAAAATAATATATCTGGCAAACCATTTGAAGTTGATGTAGTAGATAATCT
>CAYTQE010000160.1:0-1076 GCA_964439985.1 uncultured Muribaculaceae bacterium
ATGTCAATAATATTATAGCATAATAAATTTTGAAAAACAATTTTGATTACAAACCGATAGTGTAAAATGTTTTAGGGGAAGGTACAAAAAAAAGAAGATCTCTGTTAAAATAATTTTGAAGATAAATAACGGAGGTTCTTCTTAATGAATATTTTAACACATTTTCAGCAGGTTTTGGAAAAAAATATGAAAGACAATTTAAATAAGTATTTAAATAATACTATTGACTCGTTTAACAATCCCTATTGTATCGATAGTTACAGGCAGTTTGTTGAAGACTTTGATAACTTTACAGAAAGTTTCACTATCGATGCTTATCAAAGCTTTATACTCGCTTTAGACCAAGAATTTATGGATAGTAATGTTAGGAAACAACGATATACTTCTAAAGGGTTTGTTACAAAATCACTTCTCACTAAATTTGGATGGATCAAATTAAAAAGAAGAAGATATGTAGATTTAGATGGGAAGTCGTTCATGTTTATTGATAGACTGCTCGGATTAATTAAGTATAAACGAATGGACATATTTGTAATCGGTGATTTGATTGAAGATGCAGCTGACAATTCTTATGCTAAAGCAGGTAGAAACGTATCCAAAACAATTGGTAATAAAATCAAATATGATGACGATATAAACAAAAACATCTTATCTAGAGCCACTGTAAGAAACAATGTCATAGAGGCATCTAAACTTATGAACGAACCTGATAATAATATCGAGGAGATTAAAGCAAAAGAAATACTAAATATAATGGTCGATGAAAAATTTGTAGCTTCTCAATTTAACAATAAGAAAGATCACATGATCAAAGCAGCAGTTGTATTTGAAGATACTACTGTAGAATATAAAGGAAGAAACAGATTAATTAGTAAGAAAGTTTTTGGTGATATTAACGGTAATCTTCAAAAGCAAGTTCTTGATTATATTCATTATAATTATGATACAGATAAAATTAAAAGAATTAACATTATGGGAGATGGTGCTTTATGGATTAAATCGTTTGCTTTAGACAGTTCATTTAAATATCATAAAGATTTAGAAATTAAATATGGGCTTGATAAATTTCATTTAAC
>CAYTQE010000161.1:0-1070 GCA_964439985.1 uncultured Muribaculaceae bacterium
AAGGTGAGCATACCCGAAATAATACTTTTACGCACTAAGGTTTTGCGAATATCGAATTCCGAATGTCCGGCATCACTTGCCGAATTGCTCATTACAAGTGCAGCTTTACCCGTTTCGTTCAACGAGGTGGCAAACAAGCTAATCCAAAGGTAATTTCCGTTTGGAATGGTGGTAACACCTGCACTTTTGGTTTTACTTTTCGATTTGGGTAAACCGTATTCGGTAAAACGGCGGTCTTTCTTAACCGTGTCTTCGTTTACTTCCTTTACATTGAAAGGGGGATTAGCCATTACAAAATCGAATTTCCCGAAACTATCGTACAAGTCTTCGGCGTAACTATCGCCTTGTTTTATCTCTCCACGTAAACCATTTATGGCAAGGTTCATCTTTGCCAGTTTCACGGTTTCCATCGTTTTTTCCTGTCCGTAAACAGAAATTGGCGTTACACTTCCTTTTTGTAAGTTATGTTGCTGAATAAAATTGTTGCTTTGCACAAACATACCACCTGAGCCGCAAGCTGGGTCAAAAATTTTACCGTGGTAAGGCTCAATAAATTCAACCATTAGTTTTACAACTGAGGTTGGCGTAAAGAATTCGCCACCTTTCTGTGCTTCCTCTAATCCAAATTTGCCTAGGAAAAACTCATAAATTTTCCCCAATAAGTCTCCGTTGCTATCGTCGGGAATAGTAGAGAAAAGTTTTAACAATTGTTTTAAAAGGCTTTGTCCTTTTCGGGTAATAGCAAAAAACTCGTCTTTGGGCAACGTATCTTTCAACGAAACAACATATTTTTCAATGTCTTTCATTGCTTGAATAACGGCTTTATCAATCGGGTTATCTTGGTCGCCTTCGGGCAAATCTTTTAAGTAATCGTATCGGGCAGTATCGGGAATAAATAAACCACATTTACGAATAGCTATTTTCTCTATTGGTTCTTCCAATCGAGTTCCTTTATTTTTCTCAAATTCAGCTTTAATTTCCTTCTCGAACTTACTGTATTTTATGTCGGCAAATTTTAAAAATATAATTCCGAGCACTGGTGGTGAATAGTCATTCGATTTCAGGTCGCT
>CAYTQE010000162.1:0-1065 GCA_964439985.1 uncultured Muribaculaceae bacterium
TAATTGATCCTTGACGAGCATTACCAGTACCTTTTTGACGATATGGTTTTCTTCCGCCTCCTGATACTTCACCACGAGTTTTTGCTTTTTGAGTTCCTTGTCTTAAAGAATCCATTTGTAATTTAATAGCTTTCTTTAATGCAATATTATTAGGTTCAATTCCAAAAATATTTTCGTTTAATTTTAGATCTTTTATTTTTTCACCTTTAAGGTTAATAATATCTATTTTCATTATCTCTGGCACCTACTTACTTTCCTCTACTTGAGAGTCTTCTTCAGTTACTACTGTTTCTTCTTCAGGAGTTTCTTCAGTAACCTCTTCAGCTGTTTCTTCTACTACTTCTTCAGTAATTTCTTCAATTACTTCTTCTGGAGTTTCTTCTACTACTTCAGTTACTTCTTCTACTACTTCAGTTTCATAAGAAATTAATTCAAATGTTTCTTTCTTATTACTTTTTACAGCTTCTTTAATTAATACTAAAGAATTTTTAGCTCCTGGGATATTTCCACTTACTAATATATAGTTAAGTTCTAAATCTACATCAATAATTGTTAAATTTTGAATAGTTTTAGTTTCAAAACCCATGTGACCTGGTAAATTTTTACCTTTTAAGACTCTCATTGGTCTCATTGGTCCCATTGACCCTGGTCTTCTATGATATCTAGAACCATGTGTTTCTGGTCCTCTAGATTGATTGTGACGTTTAATAACACCAGCAAATCCTTTTCCTTTTGAAGTTCCTTGAACATCTACTTTTTCTCCAACTTCAAATATGTCTGCTTTTATTGTGCTTCCTAGTTCATAATTTTCTGGATTAGATACTTTAATCTCTTTTAAGAAGCGCTTAGGAGAGACATTAGCGCGTTTAGCGTGTCCTATTTCTGCTTTAGTTGCTCTTTGTTCTTTTTTATCAGTAAATCCTAATTGTATAGAATTATAACCATCAGTATTAACCGTTTTGATTTGCATAATAACATTAGGTTCTACAGAAACAACTGTAACAGGAATGATTTTTCCATCTTTCGTAAATTTTTCGGTCATGCCGACTTTACGACCTAAGATTC
>CAYTQE010000163.1:0-1064 GCA_964439985.1 uncultured Muribaculaceae bacterium
TTAGCATTTCGGTGGTTTTCATTCCGCTATTTATTTCAGTTTTCATAGTTAATATTTTACTTATTTCCTTGCACTAAATACCAGTCAATCCAAGAATTTAACTGACTTACAGAATTAGGTCGAAGTAAAATCTCTCGTTTATCATTGAGCAGATAAATGGTAGGCGTGGCAAATACATGATAGTTTTTAACTATCGGGCTTTCCCATTTTTTGTAATCGCAAATACTGATAAAGGAAAACGGTTTGATAAAACTCTCAAAAGTTTGTTTGTTTTCATCGAGCGATACAAAAACAACTTCTACGCCTTGTTGTTTCCATGTTGAATAGTTTTTACTTATCTCTTGCAATTCCTTTGGGCATTGCGGACACCAACTTGCCCCAAAAACAATTACTTTGTATGTGCTTTTTATTTCAGAAAGTTTTTTCGGTTTATTTTGGTCTATGTAACCCGGAGTAGAAACATCACCGGTAAAAACAATATCCGGTGCAATATTCCCTTTTTTCATGGCACGATAGCTTTCTAATTGAGCAGCAAAATCGTTATTGATGGTACAGTTTTTTTCATTAAGCAGTTTTATTGCTAAGTATTCCGATGCAGGAAACAAACTGCGCTGTTCCAAAAACTTAAACAAATGTTCGGTAATCTCATTCAGTTTTGTCTCATCTGTGAGCAAATTTTCAAGCATACGGTCAATGGAAATCTGCATTTCAATATATACAGAGTCTAAACTTCGACCACTGTTTTCGATTAGCCAAAAATGACTTTCGACAGCATCTTTCAGTAAACCGCTTTTATCAAGGCGTGGGTCGGTATAATCCATTTTTCGGAATGCTGCGAAGGTTGCCGGAATTTCTTCGGTGCGGTATTGTGCTATGGTAGAAACAGAACTCACCAATTTGCGAAGAGGTAAATAATAACTAACATACGAACCTTCGGGTAAATTTGCCAAAAATAAACCGTCTTCGGCTTTTATACGTTTCTTTTCAGTTTCAATGGATTGTTTGGGGACTCGCTGTGTGGAAAAAAGCGTATCGAGTTTATATATTTTTGTTAGATAATCCCA
>CAYTQE010000164.1:0-1063 GCA_964439985.1 uncultured Muribaculaceae bacterium
TCATCATGTAATGATTTTGTTTTTTTTAATACTTGACAATACTTAGATAGTCAAAAGAAAAAGAAAAATAATATTAATTTTCTTTTTTAGTCTTCTTCCACTTCTTCTAAATAAATTCTTTGGGAAAATCCGCCCCGTTTAGTTTTTTTAGAATCAGCTAATTTTATTATATCTTCTAAAGACTTGCTTTCTAAAACTGCTAAAGATCTAATAACTTCTAAAACGTCAGCTAATTCTTCAGTTCTTTCTTCACTATTAGAAGTACTTATTACTTCATTACATTCTTCAATAAGTTTAATTTCTAATTCTTTTTTATATTCTAAATCATCTAAAGTCCTTATTTTAGGAATTCCATTATTACTTTTAATTATTTCAGGAATATTATCTCTAACTAATTTATTATATGTTTTAATCATATTAATCACTCGCTATCTATAATAATATTTTAACATATTAAATATAAAATTAGCATTATTTCTTAATTAATATTTTTTTCTTAATAAATATATCTTCATCCATATTATTTAATGATTCTAAGTTATCCTCTAATCCTAAGATATCTTCTAATGTTATAGGATTTTCATTTTCAAATATATCTTCTGATTCTATTAGTTCGAAAGTATCCTCTGATTCTATTAACTCAAATGTATCATCATTACTTTCAATTATTTCTATTTGAGTCATTTCATTTGGATCATGAACAATATAATGAAAATTTGAATTTTTAGGTTTTTCTTTTAAACCAAATTTAATTAAAAAATCATTTATTCGGTACTTTATACTGGGGGAATATTCGCTAAACTCGAAATTTTCTTTTATTTCTTCATATTTATCAGTTAATTTTCCTAAAGAGTTAGGTAGTATTACTTTCCAGATAATTAATATCATTATTGAACTCTTTATAATAGATTGTAAGATAGGTTTAAAAAAATTATTTATTTGTTTCATAAAAACACCTCTACTTGAGAATGTATACTAGCATAAAATTAGAAAACAGTCAAAATTTAATCAAGAAAAAAGAGTTTTATGTTTTCATATTAACTCTTTTTAACATTATTATTTT
>CAYTQE010000165.1:0-1063 GCA_964439985.1 uncultured Muribaculaceae bacterium
ATTCAGTTCCTATTATTGGTTCAAAGGTAGATTCAACATCAACTTTCATTAAATGTATAGATGATGCAACTGCTCTTAATTTTACTCCATAGCGAGAACCTTGTTTTATTATTTCAGGTGTTGATAATTTCATATCTTTTAAAGTTGGATATACTATTCCATAACCTGCGTTTTTAGCCATTTTCAATGCTGCTTTTAATAAATTAGTTTCTTCTTTTGAATCAGCATATTCAGTAAATACTTTAAGTAAACTTCCTTTAGTTATTGATATACCACCTACAACTTCTTGTAATATCTGATTATATAATTCATCACTACTATTTAAATTAAGAGTTACCATTCCAGTAGATGCATCAACTTTAGATATATATGCTTTAGAAATAAATTCACTGTTTTCAAAGTATTTAATTATTTTATCAACATCTTTTAACTTATTGATACTCATCATACTTTCTTTTATTTTATCTAAATAATGTTCTTTAATTGGATGATTTTGCTCTAGTATATGGACCCATTCTGGAACTTTTATTTCGACATTTAAAACTGGAAATTCATATAAAGCTGTTTTTAATATTTCATACATTTCTTTTTCATTCATTACTTCAATATTAATAGGTAATACTGGAACATCATAATTATCAGTTAAATTTTTAGCAAGTCTTACTGATTCTTCACTTACTGGGTTTTTAGTATTTAGGATGATAATAAATGGTTTATTAATAGCTTTAAGTTCTGTTATTACTTTTTCTTCAGCATCCATATACTCTCCACGAGTAAACTCTCCAATAGAACCATCTGTTGTTACTACAATCCCAATAGTAGAGTGATCTCTAATCACTTTTTCTGTTCCTATTTCAGCTGCTTCAATAAATGGTATTTCTTCGCTATACCAAGGCGTTTTTACAAGTCTTGGATTACCAATATCATCTTCATAACCAGAAGATGATTTTATTACATATCCAACACAGTCGATAAGTTTAATATTTGTAGTAAACTCATCAATAGTTATAGTAGCACCACTTGAAGGAACAAATTTTGGTTCTATTGTCATAATAGTTTTTCC
>CAYTQE010000166.1:0-1060 GCA_964439985.1 uncultured Muribaculaceae bacterium
TAATAGTCATTGTTGTTGTACTAATAGTTTCATTTATAGTAATGTCAGGTTTTACAATAACAAAGTTTTTTTATTGGTCACTCATTTTTTTAGTCACAATGTAAGATATTTAGTATCTTTGAACAAAAGAAATGAACACTTAAAAAAGTTAAACGAATATAACAATCTAAGAACATATGAGCCAAAACAATTTATACACAGACCATCTTGATATAATGACTAGACTAGCTTCTTACATTACTCAAAAGAATGTACAGGAAGCAGATATAATGGAGTGGTGTCAACAAGCAGAAGTTGAACACATACAAGACTTATCAGCGATGTGGAAATACCTAAATGTAAAACTAAAAGTTATTAATGGCACAGCACAAGTGCCATGTAACATTTTTAGGATATTAGATGTATTCTCACAACCAGATAATCCAAATTCAAGAGTAAGCTATGGTGGTAACAGGGGATTTATATTCTTACCTGAATATACTGGTGAATACATTTACATGAACTTTATAGGGACACCAATCAATGATGATGGTATGCCTATGATAGCAAGAGGTCATGAGAGTGCGTGTGAGACATATTGTTTAACACGAATTTTTGCAGAAGATTATATCTATCAAAAGATACACCCGAATATTTATCAAGGGTGGATGCAACAGTTTACAGGACAGATAGTATCTATTAAACAATCTATGAGAAGGTTTGATAGGGATAGAATGAATACTATTAATTGCATGAAGTATTCAGTCATGAGAATAGGTAATTTAAGATTAGCAAGTAACGACATTTATTAATATGACAAATCCAACAGAATTAGCTTTAATGCTAAGAAAAGACAGGTTGCCAAAATTGCCAACTAATAATGTATCGAGTGGTGACATTACAAGATATGCTATGTTTGTTAGTTCCTTACCTTCAAATTTATCAAAATCAAAAGAAGATTTTAATTTACATAGAGCATGGGAATTAGATGGTCAACCGATAAATAAAAGTCAATCTTCTTTAATGTCAATGCAAAATGATGGTTTACATATGAATTCTGTTATTTACAATCCAACGAGAG
>CAYTQE010000167.1:0-1058 GCA_964439985.1 uncultured Muribaculaceae bacterium
CCGGCAGAGGTCATTGTATGTGATACGATCGCAGGTGGAATTCCCGACTTTCACTTGCCGCAGGAAAAAAGACCATTCCAGCCGCCGTTTCTTGCTCATTCTTGGCATGGGTGCGCTCCTTTCTGCCGTTTCCGCTGGTGTGGCGGTATCGGCGGTAATTCTGTATCATCTCGGTATCATTTTCGGGTTTTTTCTGCCCTATAAGCCCGTTAAAAAATCCTTTGGTATTTGCGGATAGGGTACGGGGCAGCCCCCTTGTTCTGTATAGGTTCGGGTACATTTTGGGGCGGTTTTTATCGTTCCTGTTCCTGCCTTTTCACAGGCTTGCGCTCCCGGTGTAAAATCTGGTCGATATTGCCCTTGACAGTCTGTAAGCGGCGGTATTCCTCCCGTTTTGCCCGGTAATCGTTGTAGCCGCTGTTTTTCTCTTGGATAAGGGTTTCAATCTCTGCTTGCAGGGCTTTATAGCTCGGCAGCTTGGAAATGCCGTTTTCCCTGAAATAGCGGGCGGCTGCGTCTGCTATGATAAAGTCGCTTTCGTACTTCTGACGGTAGGCTGCTTTTGCTTTGGCGTTTTTCTGCTGTTTCAGCCCGTCCCGGACAGGGCGGGTCTTGGAATAGGCAAGCACCTGCCGTTGCAGCTCCTTTTTCCCGTTCAGCGTCTTTTCCATCTGCTTCAGCTCTGTAAGGCTTTCCCGCATGGCGGTATAGGCGGCAGAACAGGCTTCGTCCAGTTCCTCCGGGGAAGAAAAGCCGTACTGCTGATAGGCGGTAACGGTAGCTGCCATTTGCTTTAGGTTGTGCTTTGCCGCCCAGCGGTCATAGCCCACGCCCTTGCCCTCGGCTCGCTTGGCTTCCCGGTCAACCATGCGCTGCAAGGTGTTGTCTGCCGGGGTGGTTTTTGTGGTTTTTTCCCCTTGTGACAGCTTTTTAACCGCGGCAGGGTATTCGAGTATGGCTTTGCTCTGTTCGGCGGCTCTGTGGGCGTTCTGCGTAAGCAGGACAAGGACAGCAGCCTTGTCAAAATCGTCCCCCAGCTTCCGGGCTGTGATAGGCTT
>CAYTQE010000168.1:0-1049 GCA_964439985.1 uncultured Muribaculaceae bacterium
AATTAGTTGATAAGACTAAAACTTATGAACTATCAGAAGCAATCAAATTAGTTAAAAAAACTAGTACAACTAAATTTGATAGTACTGTTGAAGTAGCAATGAATTTAAACATAGATACTAAAAAATCAGATCAACAATTAAGAGGATCGGTAGTACTACCAAATGGCACAGGAAAAACATCTAAAATTTTAGTACTTGCTAAAGGAGATGCAGCTAAAGAAGCAGAAAAAGCTGGAGCTGATTATGTAGGTGAAGTGGAATTAATTGAAAAAATCGAAAAAGAAAATTGGTTTGATTTTGATATAATTATTGCAACACCAGAAATGATGCCTATACTTGGTAAAATTGGTAAAGTTTTAGGACCTAAAGGATTAATGCCTAACCCTAAAACTGGAACAGTTACGCAGACACCTGCTAAAGTTGTTGAAGATGTTAAAAAAGGAATGATTGAATATCGCGTTGATACATTTGGAAACGTTCATTCAATTATTGGTAAAGCATCATTTACTGAAAAAGCACTAGAAGAAAACTTAACATATTTTATTAATACTATAATTAAAAGTAAACCAACAAGTATTAAAGGAAAATTTATTAAAAATATTTCTATTAGTACTACAATGGGTCCTGGAATCAAATTAAGTTTAGATTCTTTTGACAACTAATCAATAGTGTAATATAATATAAAAGAAATAAAAAAACTTATTTGCCGTAGACAGCAGGGAACCTATGTTTTAATAATCCTGCCGAGGAAAGTATCATACTTATACAAGTAAACTTTCCGAGTGGAAAGTTTTTTTATAAATATATAAGGAGGAAAACATGGCGAGTGAAAAAAATCTTAATCTAAAAAAAGATGTAGTTAAAAAAATCACTAAGCAAGTAGAAGAATCAGAAACAGTTATTTTATTTACTTATCAAGGTTTATCAGTTGAAGATATGGTTAATTTAAGACGTAAACTAAGAGAAGTAGATGCTGAAGTAAAAGTATATAAAAATACTTTAGTTAAATTAGCTTTAAATGATTTAAAACTAGATTTAGATGAATTGTT
>CAYTQE010000169.1:0-1009 GCA_964439985.1 uncultured Muribaculaceae bacterium
TAGGCGGACAAAGAATCGGTTTCAAAATCCCGCACTTGCCATAGCCAAGGCCGTTAGCGGCTATAATATGAAACCGTCACGGCAATCAATTTTATCTAATGATTATGCAAAATATTATTGATATTATTAAGAGCATTGATTCTGATTTTCCAAATGTCAATCCAACGGAGATTTACAATGAGGGTTGGATGACGAGATTATTAATAAATCAGTCAATAAAAGAAAAAACCAAGCTAAATGGACTTGATTTTAGCAAAATTTCAAACTGGACTTCAGAAGCATTAATTTCAAGTCCATTTGTTCAAGCATATCAACATCGTGAGGGATACACACATGCTGATATGGCATTAGGAGACTTTGCGGTTGACTATGAAAAGCGTGGGGAAATAATCATTTCTGATAGTGCTAAAATATTTGGGATTATTGAGGCGAAAATGGGTAGTGATTTAAGTAAAGGGACAAAACATTTTAGCGATTATAATCAAGCAAGTAGAAACTTAGCATGTATAAGCAGCCAAACCTATGACAAAAACTGTGAGATATTTTTTATCGTAGTTGCTCCGCAGATAAAATTGGTGGAACATGAGATTGATAAACAAATTGATTTACAAAGCATGATTCATCAAATAAAGGAAAGGTTTAAAGAATATTCTGATAGTTTTAAATCTGCTCAAAATATGGATTTGATACTTTCTAAAGCTGAGACATGCACTGTGAAAGCATGGAGCTATGAGGAATGGATTAAGGCAATTGTAAGTTCCGATTCCAAAGAATTCTTAAGTGATTTTTACAGGAAAGCTAAGAAATGGAATAGGATAAGAAAATAAATTACAGCCGCTAACACGGCATATAAGTAATGGCGGGGTTTGTGGGTTGCCAAGTGCAGTACTTCTATTATAGTTTCTGCCTCGGTTGATAACGACTCGCTTCGAAAGCCGCCACTACTCATATGCCAACCGTTAGCGGCAAGGAAGGAGCCCACAAAAACGAACGTACTAAAAAACTAATT